>CAMPAN010000041.1 GCA_946631895.1 uncultured Clostridia bacterium | reverse complement strand
GTGGGCGTAACGCATCGACAATCCTCCCGTCTCGCTTCGCGATCCACCCTCCTTTTCACAAGGAGGGCTTTTGGTTTGCGTACCATTCGGAGGGGAAGGCTTTGGGTGCGTATATACAGAGGCTTCTCCTTGAGGAGAAGCTCCGCCGAAGGCGGTGATGAGGTGTCAACCGGAGCGGCAACGGATCGGAGGAACCCCGGCGTCCCGCACCTGTGTGTCATCCTGAGGAGCATGCGACGAAGGATCCTATAGATTCTTCGCTTACGCTCAGAATGACACGGAGCGCCGCAATGCGGCGATCTTTTCCTTGCGCGCGCGGATAGGATATGATACAATATATAGTTAGAAAGACAGAAATCACATAAGGGGGTTTTTGATATGAAACGGAACGGAACCGGGCGGCTTCTTGCGGGGCTTTTGGCGCTCGTCATGGTCCTTGTGCTGCTGCCGGTCGGCGCGGCAAAGGCGGACGGCGAAATCGAGATCTCGACCTACGAACAACTGAAAGAATTTGCCGCGCGGGTCAACGCGCGCGAAACGGGCTTGAACGCCAAGCTCACAGCGGATATCACCTGCACGGACAAGACATGGACGCCGATCGGCGACGATCATTTTCGTTACGACGGCACGTTCGACGGGCAGGGATATAAGATCATCGGTCTCAGCAACGCCGACGTCGATTATTCCGGTCTTTCCGCTGACGATGAGGTGTACATCGGGCTGTTCGGAAGATCCTACGGCACGGTGAAGAACGTCGTGATCGAGGACTGCGACCTCTCGTTCGCTTCTTCCGATGCGGACGGGTACGTCTACATGGGCGCTGTCGCCGGCTACAACGGCGGCACGGTGGAAGCGTGCAGCGTGAGCGGCAAACTGTCTGCAGCGCTGACAAGCTATTCTGTCACCGCAGACGTCGGCGGCGTCGTCGGCGATAACAAAAATACCGTAAAGATCTGTACGAACAGCGGCGCGGTTTCCGTCTCCGGCAACTACTCTTCCATCTGTGTCGGCGGCGTCGTCGGAAATGACGACAGTTCTGTACAGAACTGCGCAAACACCGGCGCGGTCTCCGGCGCGGGATATGACACGGTCGGCGGCATCGCGGGATACAGCGAGTCTGTCAAGAACTGCTTTAATACCGGCGCGATCTCCGGCGAAAATGGACCGACCGGCGGAATTGTCGGCTATACCGCCTACGGAACCGTTGAAAACTGCCTGAACGTCGGCACGGTCACCGGCGACTCTCTTGCAGGCGGCGTCATCGGGCAAAATAGCTACGGCACCGTAAAGACTTGCCTTTCCGTCGGCGCGGTTTCCGGCAGCGGCAGAAACAATGGCGGCGTCGTCGGCATATGTCCGGACAACGCCTCCGTAAAGTCCTATGTCGAAAACTGCTACTGCCTCGACACGTCGGCGTCCGCCGCGATCGGCAATGCGGGCTCCGCCGTTGTGACGTCCGTTTCCGCGCTGACCGCGGAGCAGCTGAAATCGATCAGTAACTGCGTCGGGTTCAGCACCGACACATGGTACGAAGGGCTTTCGTATCCGGTGCTCAAGAATCTCTCCGGAGAGGTGCATCTGTACGCAAACAGCAACGAGGACCTTGTGCTGCAGCGCTTCATCTGCGCTTATGCACCGACGAAGATCGCAAATCCGTTCACCTATGCGGATCACGACTTCACCGGCTGGAACACGGACCCGGACGGCAACGGCGATCCGTACAGCGAGGATGACACATTCACCCTGCAGCCGGGCGAAGCCCTGACGCTGCACGCGCAGTGGAAGGAGGCGGATCCGGTCGAGATCGGTACATGGGCGGACCTCGACGCGGCTTTGAAGGCAGGCGGCAAGTATACGCTGACCGCAGACGTCGCGCCGGAAAATCCCTACTGGGCGGACGCGCTGACCGTGCCCAGCGGCGTCACCGTCACGCTGGACCTGAACGGGCATATCGTGGACAGAGGTTATACGGAGCAGGGTTGGGACGGCAGCATCCTCATCGTCAGCGGAAATCTGACGCTCCTTGACAGTGATCCGACGGCGACGCATGATCCCGCCGTTACCTATACCGATCCCGTTACCGGAAGAGAGATCACGGTAAACGGCGGTATCCTCAAGGGCGGCTGGCCGGATCAGTACGGCGGCGGCGTGCAGGTACAGGGCGGTGCGGTCCGCATGGAGGGCGGAAGCATCGCCTGCAATAGCGTCGGCAAAAACGGCTTCGGCGCGGTCGCAGCGCTCGGCGGCGGCGTGTATATTCAGTCGGGCACGTTCCTGATGTCCGGCGGTGCGATCGTTGGCAACAAGGCGGTAAACAAGAACACCATGATGCCCGATAATCCGCTCGGCAGAGGCGGCGCGGTCTATATCGCAAACGGAGTCTTCACGCTTACGGGCGGCTTGATCCGCGGCAACACCGCGGGCGAAGCTGCAGGCGGCATATACATGGGCGATCATGGCTACTTCGTTATGACGGGCGGAACGATTGTAGGCAACACCGCGCCGGGAATGAACAACGTATTTCAGGACAGCTACGATTTCAGCATCGATCTTGCATGGATCACCCTGAACTCCAACGACGGCAACGAGTATGTATCCGAACAGACGTTTACGTTAAACGATACTGCGCCGATCGCCACGGATATTTTCGTTCGTGACGGATATGAGTTCACCGGCTGGAACACCAAGGCGGAAGGCAGCGGAACGCCTTACGCAGACGGCGCAGACTTCTATGCAGGAGCCGAAAACATCGGCTTGGCTCTCTACGCACAGTGGAAGCAGATCGTATTCCCGATCACGTTTGTAAACGAGGACGGCACGGAGCTTCAAAGCGGTCCGGTCGCGGTAGGCGAAACGCCGGTCTACGAGGGCGAAACGCCGACCAAGCCCGCGACTGCGCAGTATACCTATACCTTTGCGGGATGGAAGGATGAAAACGGGATCGTATACGGACTGACGGACGATCTGCCCGCGGCCAACGGCGATATGACCTACACGGCGGTCTATACAAGTACGGTCAACGAGTACACGATCACGTTTGTGAACGAGGACGGCACGGAACTGCAGAGCGGCAAGGTCGCCTACGGCAAGACGCCCGAATACAACGGCGAAACGCCGACCAAGGAAAAGACGCTGCGGTTTGAATACACGTTTGCGGGCTGGGATCCGGAGATCGTGCCGGTCACCGGCGACGCGACCTACACCGCCGTCTTTACGGAATCGCTGCTGCATCCGATCCTGATCTGCAGCGACGTGGATGCTATGGATGTGGTTGTGAAAGAGGGAGACGAAACGCTGTACCGCTATGACGTCACCGTGACGGATCTTTTGGACGGCGCGGTCGAAATCAACAGCGCGCAGATCTTCCTGACCTACGATCACGACAAGCTGGAGCTCAGAAGAAGCGAAGGCGCGGTCGACTGGACGATCAACGACGCGGGCGAACTGCTTTCGGCGGCGTGGGCAAGCGATTCGGGCGTGCCGCTCAAAAACGGCGACGTCGTACTGACCCTGTACTTTGCGGCGAAGAACGTCGCGCCGGGCGAGACCGTTGCGATCGGGTTCACCGGGAACGAGGTCAGCGGCGGCAGCGCGCTGGCGTTCGAGGTTGATGGCGAAATAACGGAGTTCTTTGCAAAGACGCAGGACGGCAGCATCACGTTTGCGATGCCCGACGCGGTCACGATCGCGGGCGAGGACGTGCTTTCCGGCGATATCTATGCAATCGAGAACGGCAAGCTCCTCTATCGCTATGATCTCCGCATGAAGGATCTGCCCGAAGCGGGACTCTGGATCAACAGCGCGCAGATCTTTGTGGAATTCGATCACACGATCCTTGCGCTTGCAAGGACGGAGGGCGTCTTTGACTGGACGGTCACCGAGAACGGCGATAAGCTGATGGCGGGCTGGGCGAGCGACGAGGACGTGCGGATCAACGAGGACGACGTCGTACTGACGCTGTGGTTCGAGAAGATCGGCGAAGCGCCGGAGGACGGTAGAGTGCCGATCGTGTTCACAACGAACCTCCTGGGCAATACAAGCGCGGTGTCGATCGTGTTCTTCGGCACGGTCACGGAGCTTGAGACGAACACAGTCGACGGCAGCATCACGTTTGAACAAATCCTGTACGGCGACGCAAACTGCGACGGACAGGTCACGGCGGCGGACGCGGCGCTGATCCTGCGCGCGATCGTCGGGCTTTCCGATTTGTCCATGCGCGGCGTGCTGAATGCGGACGTGGACGGCGACATGGAGGTCACGGCAGCGGACGCGGCGCTGATCCTGCGCTATGTGGTCGGGCTTGTGGAAAGCCTCCCGGCATAACGGCAATCATCACAATACACTGAGCCCCCGCAAGGGGGCTTTTTGCTTGCCCGCAAAAGACCGGCAAAGAGCGGCGGCAGAGGGAGCGACCTGTTTTTGTTGACAGGTCACATCATACAGTATATAATAATTTTGTTATGGAGAATAACATTGTAAAATCGGAGTCTTTGGGCAGGAGGGAAAAAGAACCGATCAGCGCCGGGCCCGTAAAGGGTGACGAGGATGACAGTTTATCGAAAGATTCGGCGGATGCTGTCACGGCTTTGCGGAGGGTCGAGAAGGGAACGACAAAAAACGGAATCAAAACCGTAACAGAGCGATCCCGGATACCGTATAGACAACGGATCATTGCGCATAGATTGAATCGCAGGATCCGACAGTACAGTAAGGAGAATCAAAAATGAGAGTCGTTATTCAGGACAACTACGAAAAAATGAGCCTTTGGGCTGCACACTATATCGCCGGCAAGATCAACGCGCACAAGGAAGCGCGTCCGTTCGTGCTCGGTCTTCCGACGGGCTCGAGCCCGATCGGCGTCTACAAGGAGCTTGCCCGCATGAACAAGGCGGGGGAGGTTTCCTTTGCAAACGTCGTCACCTTCAACATGGACGAATATCTCGGGCTTCCGCATGAGCACGACCAGAGCTACTGGTATTTCATGCATGACAATTTCTTCAACCATCTGGTCGATATGAAGCCGGAGAATATCAATATCTTAAACGGCATGACCGACGATCCCGAGGGCGAATGCGCCCGCTACGAGGAAAAGATCAAGTCCTACGGCGGCATCGACCTCTTTATGGGCGGCATCGGTGTGGACGGTCATATCGCGTTCAACGAGCCGTTTACCTCGCTCTGCTCGCGTACGGGCGTCCGGAACCTCACGACCGACACACGCATCGTGAATTCCCGCTTCTTCGGAAACGATCCCGAAAAAGTGCCGAGCCAAGCGCTTTCTGTCGGCGTCGGCACCGTTACGGACAGCAAGGAAGTCCTGATTCTGATCAACGGACACAACAAGGCGCGCGCGCTTGCGGCGACCGTCGAAGGCAACGTCAGCCACAAATGGACCTGCTCCGCGCTGCAGATGCACAACGGTGCGATCATAGCGTGCGATGAAGCGGCATGCGGCGAGCTGACCGTGGACACCTACAAATACTTCCTCGACATCGAGAGAAACGAGAGACTGTAAGATGTATACGATCAAGGATTTATACGATTTGGATCATACGCTTGCGAAGGACTATCTTTCGCAGTTTACCTATCCGTGGGAAGCGCTGAAGGGCATCAAGGAGTTCATTCTGCAGCTCGGTCCGACGCTCGGCGAGGACTATGAAGAGGTCTCCGAGCACGTTTGGGTGCACAAGACCGCAAAGGTGTTCCCGTCCGCGTATCTCGGCGCGCCCTGCATCATCGGACCCGAAACCGAGGTCCGGCACTGTGCGTTCATCCGCGGTTCCGCACTCGTCGGCGCAAACTGCGTCGTCGGCAACTCCGTGGAGCTCAAGAACGTCATTCTGTTCGACAACGTGCAGACGCCGCACTATAACTATGTCGGCGATTCGATCCTGGGCTATAAGAGCCACATGGGCGCGGGATCCATCACCTCGAACGTCAAGAGCGACAAGAAGCTCGTCGTCGTGCACAACGGCAGCGAGCAGATCGAGACCGGCATCAAGAAGTTCGGCGCGATGCTCGGCGATTACGTCGAGGTCGGCTGCAACGCGGTCTGCAATCCCGGCACGGTGATCGGTCCGCACAGCAATGTGTATCCGACGTCCTGTGTGCGCGGCGTGGTGCCGGCGTACAGCATCTGGAAGGACAACGGAACGGTAGCGACGAAGGAGGAACGGTAATGGGTAAGTATTTCGGAACGGACGGCTTCCGCGGCGAAGCAAACAAAACGCTCACCTTTGAGCATGCGGTCAAGATCGGCCGGTTTCTGGGCTGGTATTACGGCGCGCGGCTCGACAAGAAAGCGAAGGTCGTAATCGGCAAGGATACGAGACGGTCGAGCTATATGTTCGAGTATGCGCTCTGCACGGGGCTGATGGCTTCCGGTGCGGACGCCTATATCATGCACGTCACCACTACGCCGTCGGTCGCGTACATCACGCGCGTCGACGATTTCGACTGCGGCATCATGATCTCCGCGTCGCACAATCCGTACTATGACAACGGCATCAAGCTCTTAAACAGCTACGGCGAGAAAATGGACGAGGAAACGATCCTGATGGTCGAGGATTACATCGACGGCAAGATCGAGGTCCCGGTTGCCGGACGCCATGAGATCGGCAGAACGGTCGATTACGTCGCGGGCAGAAACCGCTATATCGGCTTCCTCATTTCCATGAGCAAGTACAGCTTCAAGGGCATCAAAGTCGGTCTGGATGTTGCAAACGGCGCGGCATGGCAGATCGCCAAGGGCGTTTATGAAGCGCTCGGCGCAAAGGTCTATGTCATGAACGACAATCCGGACGGCTATAACATCAACACCGACTGCGGCTCGACGCACATCGAGCATCTGCAGAAATTCGTTGTGGAAAACCGCCTGGATATCGGCTTCGCATACGACGGCGACGCGGACCGCTGCCTCTGCGTGGATGAAAAGGGCAATCTCGTCACCGGCGATCATACGCTTTACATCTACGGCCTGTACATGAAGGAGCGCGGCAAGCTGCTGAACAATAAGGTCGTAACGACGGTCATGTCGAACTTCGGTCTGTATAAGGCGCTTGACAAGGTCGGCATCGAATACGAAAAGACCAAGGTCGGCGACAAGTACGTCTATGAAAACATGGTCAAGACCGGAAACCGCATCGGCGGCGAGCAGAGCGGTCACACGATCTTCCTGAAGTACGAGACCACCGGAGACGGCATCCTTACGAGTCTGAAACTGATGGAGGTCATGATCGCGAAGGGCAAGCCGATGAGCGAGCTTGCGGCGCCGGTCGTGTTCTTTCCGCAGGTGCTGAAGAACGTCCGCGTCAAGTCCAAACCCGACGCGCAGAACGATCCCGACGTGCAGGCGGCGGTGAAAAGGGTCGCCGATGAGCTCGGTGATACCGGCCGCATCCTTGTGCGTGAATCCGGCACCGAGCCGGTCATTCGCGTCATGGTCGAGGCCGGCACAAATGAGATCTGCGAGAAATATGTCGACTCCGTGATCGAGGTCATCAAAGCAAAGGGACATATCGCATAACAGGAACACAACACCGATACAGACCGTCCGAAATGCGGGCGGTCTGTTTTTGCGCTTCGAGAGGAGCGGTTTTTTGATGTTCCTGCGGTTTGACACAAAATCGAAACAGATTCGGGCAAAACTGTTCACAAAGATAACGCAGTTTGTTCAAATGACAATGGTATGATAAGTACGATGGAAAGGAATATGGTGAAAGAAATCGGAACGGGAAAGGTTCAAACACCTCAAGATATGGGGAAAAGGGAACCGGATATTCGCAAGATAATGCTAATCAAAGCGTAATACCACACAGTATTATCGCAAGACAACGAAAAAATGCAGTAAAATTTTATCGCCAAAAGATGACATGATGGACTATATATCGCATGCCCGGACAATTTTACAGGAGGAAGATCCGGTGTTCCGGACATGGTTTCGATCCGCGGTACAGAAGCGGAATACACAACAGGAGGAGCTATGGCACAGCATAAGAAAAAAAGAAAGAGAAGGGTTCAGCCGAGATTTTATGTAATCATATCGGTCTTTTTCCTTCTGGTTCTCGTACTGTTCATTCTGATTGGCTGGACGGTCGTCAGCTGCATCAAAGAAAACCGGATGCACGACCGGTTCATGATCGAGGAAGAACGGCTGCGTTCGGAATATGCAGAAGAGGTGAACAAGAATCCCGATCGGTATGTAGACGTCGTACGACCGACAATCTCGTATGACGAATACAAGAACGGCGCAACGATTCCGCCGCTTCCGACTCCCATTCCGACGCCGACGCCGACGCCGCGTCCGACGCCATATATGGTGGCGGATTCCAATCCCGAGATGTACGGATTTGTACCGCATCTTCAGGTAGACGGGCAGGAAGTCATGGCAAACAGCTATCGCCGCCCGGAAGAGATCGTATTCCCGGATGCGGAATCTTATAATGCCGAAACGGTCAACGGCATCCTGACATTCCGCGGCAATAACTGGAGAAACGCTTCGAGCGTCGGGACTGTGGATCTGACCGAAAACAAACTGACGAAGGTCTGGGATCTGAAGATCGGCTCGCTCACCAAGGGCGGCGGAAGCGGAAGCTGGTCCGGCTGCGGATGGACGGGACAGCCGTTGATGGTACAGTGGCCCAAAGAAACGCGCCGGATCATGAATATGTTTGACTGGGCGAAGGAGAAGGACAATCTTGTAGAGGTTATCTATCCAACAGAGGACGGCAACATTTATTTCCTGGACCTCGAATCCGGCAAACAGACCCGTGATACGCTCGTGATGCGCGTACCGTTCAAGGGAACCGGCAGCGTCGATCCGCGCGGGCTTCCGCTGCTGTACTGCGGCTCCGGAGATCAGTATGAGGACGACAGCCAGAAGTCGCGTGCGTTCATCATTTCACTGATCAACGGACGGGTTCTGTATGAGTTCGGCAAGCAGGGAACCGACAGCTTTGCAAGACGCAAATGGTACGCATACGATTCCGCACCGCTCGTGGATGCCAAAACAGACACGCTGATCTATCCGGGCGAGAACGGCATCGTTTACACCATGAAGCTCAACACGCAGTACAATCCGGAGATCGGTTCGATCTCGGTCAATCCGTCAGACATTGTGAAGTTCCGCTATGACTGCAACAATATCTATGACGACATCGACATCGCGGATTCCACACATAAATGGCAAGGCTATGAGGGCAGCGCGGTCGCATGGAACGGGTACCTGTATCTGTCCAGCAACGACGGTATGTTCCAGTGCATCAATCTCAGCACGATGCAGGTGGTCTGGATTGCAAACACCGAGGACGACACGAACGGCAGCCCGGTTCTGGACGTCATTTCCGAGACCGAAGCATACCTCTACGTCGGAACGTCCCTGCATTTTATGAAAGACAAGAACAATACCGGTGTCGCACCGTTTTTCAAGATTGACGCGATGACGGGCGAGATCAAGGGACGTTACGGACTGACCGTGTTCACAGTATCCGGCGTGTCCGGAGGCATTCAGGCAACGGCGGTTGTCGGCAAGCAGGGCAGCAACATTTCGAATCTTGTAATCGTGCCGATCGCACGCTACAAGGATAAGGATGCAGGTGTGCTTGTAGCGCTTGACAAGAACACGTTCGAAGTGGTCTGGAAGAAAGAGATGGACGCGTATTCGTGGTCGAGTCCCGCGGTGGTTTACAGCAGCGACGGCACCGGATACATCATCCAGACGGATTCGAAGGGATATATCTTCCTGATCGACGGCGCGACCGGCAGAGAACTCGGCACGCTCCGCCCGACAGACAGCACCTTTGAAGCGTCGCCTGCCGTATTCGGCAACATGCTTGTGGTAGGATGCCGCGGCGATCAGACGATCTACGGCATTCGACTTTCCTGATCGGAGCACTGCAATCCCCTTTTCGCGGAAGCGAAAAGGGGATTTTTGACGTTATTTACGGAAAAATCGAAAATAGTTTGCATTTTCGTCGTTGCACACCGTCCCGGAATACGATATAATACAGAACATGGCAAGGAAGAGAGAACGGACGGTCGGTCCGAAATTTATCATGTTTTGCGCTTCGGTGTTCATTCTTGTGATCGCCGTTGTGATTTTGATATTTGCAGTCGGGATCAACAATGCCGCTCCGCGGAAAAGCGGTTCCGGATGCGGAAGATCGCAGGATGCGCTTTCATTCGCTGCGGAGATCGACACCAATCAAGGCGAACCGACGGCAAAACCGCAGCAGGGGGAAGAGCATCAGTCGGAGGCTTCGGTCATTCCGGATCCGCCGGCGCTTTCGCCCGATGCCGATTATGAGGTCGAGCCGGTTGACGCCGCAAAACCTGCGACCTACGGGTTCACCTATGAGATCCGTAAAAACAACCGCGAAGACAGCTATACATCCAACCCGAATGAGAATAGCTCGTCGTTCGGCAGAAAACAGGATTATACGAACGTCAAGGGCATCACAACGTTTGCAGGGAACCATTACCGCAGCGGCTTCTCGTACGGAACGGCACGCATCACGATGCAGACCATGGAACAGGTATGGTCCTTTGCGGTCGGTTCCGCGAACGGATTTGCCGGTGCGGCATGGACCGGACAACCTCTGATCGTAACATGGGAGGGTCAGGTCCTGAAGACGCTCGGCGTGCGCGATGAATTCCGGAACAAAGACAGCCTGAATGAAGTAATCCTCTGCGCGGCAGACGGTAATATTTATTTCTACGAACTGGAAACCGGCAACCGAACGCGGGAATTGATTGCGGTTAACGCACCGATGTTCGGTACGCCGACGCTGGATCCGAGAGGGATTCCGATGCTCTATATCGGACAGGGCACACAATCCGAACCGAACAGCAACCGTTCCGTCTGCTATGCCGTCAATCTGTGCAGCAATACTGTGCGGACCATTATCAGCGGCAAGGATTATACCGCACGCAGATCCGACTGGTCGGCGTTCGATTCCAGCCCGCTGATCATCGACGATACGCTGATCTGGCCTTGTGAGAACGGCGTTCTGTATCTGATCGAACTGCATACGAGCTATGATCCGCAGACCGGCGATCTTTGGATCGATCCCGGCGATAAGATCAAATATCGCTATAACGGCACAGACTATTCCAGCATTACGCAGCCGGACAAACGCGCATTCGGTTTCGAATCGTCCGCAGCGGCATTCCGGAATTATCTGTACCTCACGGACAACGGCGGATATCTGCAGTGCGTCGATCTCAATACGCTGAAACTGAGATTTGTAACGGACGTCGGCGGCGATTCGGACGCGACGCCGGTGCTGGAAGAGGATGGCAACGCCGGGACCGTGTTCGTCTATACCGTCTCGCAGACGGACCGGCAGGATCCGTTGCTGCAGAACGGATACGGATACAGCTACGTCCGCAAAATCAATGCGCTGACGGGA
>CAMPAN010000040.1 GCA_946631895.1 uncultured Clostridia bacterium | reverse complement strand
CCTCCCGCGCGCGGTCCATGTTTTTCAGGGATTCGGGACGCGCTTCATACGCGCGATAAAGCATATCGACAAAATACCGGTATGCTTTCATGTCGTTGTGGTACAGTTCGCAGTAGAGCCACTTGAGCTCATCCTCGCGCAAAACATATCTTCTTGTAAATTCCTGTGCCCAATGTGTTTGCTCCATCATGCCTTTATTCCTCCGTAAGTTCGTCTTCCGTCGGCATGGCCGGGATCGCGCCGGGCCGGCTTGCGGTGATCGACGCCGCATGGTTTGCGAAGCGCACAAAGCGTTCGATCGTTTCCGGCGTAAGCCCCGTCAGTCCGCCGTGCTTTGCAATGCGGCTCAAAAACGCGCCGAAGAACGTATCGCCCGCGCCGTTCGTGTCCGCGACCTTTACCTTGAATCCCGGAACCATGCCGGAATCGCTGCCGTATCTCCAGTAAGCGCCGTTTGCGCCGAGCGTGACGATCGCAAGGCGTACGCCCTGCCGCAGCAGCGTTTCGGCGGCCTTTTCGGGTTCTTCATGCCCTGTCAGAAGCGCGGTTTCTTCTTCGCTGATCTTCACGATGTCGCACAGCGGCAGCACCGAACGCATGATCGAGACCGCTTCCGCCTCGTTGTTCCAGAGCGACGCGCGGTAGTTCGGATCGTACGTGATCAGCGCGCCGTTCGCCTTCGCTCGCTTCACCGCGGCAACGATCGTTCCCCGGCAATCCGGCGACGAAAGGGAGACGCTGCCGAAATGCAGGATGTCCGCGCCTGCCGCCGCTTCCGGCGCGCGTTCGCAATCAATCTGCGTGTCCGCGCCGGGCTTTCTGCAGAACGAAAAGCTGCGTTCGCCCGATGCGTCGACCGTCACGACGGCAAGCGTCGTGGAGGCGCGGTCCGTGACCTCAAGCGCGCTTGCGTCGACGTCATAGCGTTTCAGCGTTTCTGCCAGCAAAGCGCCGAACGCGTCGTTTCCGACACAGCCGATAAAAGCGGTACGAACGCCGAGCTTGCGCGCGGCGACCGCCAGGTTTGCCGGTGCGCCGCCCGGGATCGCGGCGAACACCGCGTTGCCGTTCGCGTCCGTTCCGGTCTGCGTCATATCGATCAGAATCTCTCCGATGGTTGTGATCTGCATAGGCTCCGTCCTTTCCCGTCATCTTGTCCGTCAATCTGAGTATACCGTATTGCAGATGCAAATGCAAGAAAAAGCAGCCGCATTTGTGCGACTGCTTCGGAAACGGTGCTATTCGACCTTGAAATCGTCCTCGACCGCGCGGGAGAGCTCCCACAGATGCACGGATGCGTCGCCGTTAACGACGATGCGTTCCTCCCTCTCGACCGGGAAAACGCGGGACGAGAATACGGCGTCGCCGTCGTTGACGAAGATTTCGACCGAGCTTTTGTCGATGAAGATGCGAAGATGGGACAATCCTTTCGGCAGCGGACGCGTGCGCGATTCGCCCTGTTCCGTATTGAACCGTCTCGTGAGCCGGGAACGGTCGACCGTGATCTCGCGTTTCGCGTCGTTATATTCGATGCAAAGTCCGTCGGCACCGTCGTCTTTTGCAAAAAGACGCAGATCGAGGTCGCCGCCGCGGCTGATGAGTTCGAGCTCGCATACGCGCGGCAGGAGGTCGGTGTATTCAAGATCGATTTTTCTCCCGCGAAGCGCGCGCAGTTCATCGAGCGGCTGCTGGATCAGCCGGCGGTCCCTGACGCGCAGTTCGCGCGGCAGCGTCAGGCAGCCGGACCAGTCCTCCTCGTCGGTCGGATAGGAAGCGTCGGGAAGTCCCATCCACGCAACCAGCGTCGCCTTGTTCCGGTCGTTCGGGTTTGCGGCGCACTCGGCGGCATAGGAATCGAAGCCGAAATCCAGCACGTGAAAGCGCGTGTTGTCCGGCGTGAACGTCAGCGTTCCCCAGTCCATATGCCCCAGAAGGTAGCCGTTGTGATGGACGGAATCTCCCCTGCCCGGCAGTTTCAGATGCTGCGGACAGAAAATCAGCACGTCGTAGCCGCTGATCGTCTCGATCGACGGGCATTCCCACATGTCGCCGAAATCCTCAAAGCCCGGGACCTTCAGCTGTCCCGCGAAGCGCCACCCCTCTGTCGGCTGTTCGGAAACATAGATCATCACGCAGCCCTTTTTCATCCGCGTCTGCGCGCCGATCACCAGATAGTATTTGCCGCTTTCCGGGCGATAGATGATCTTCGGATCGCGCTGATGCTCGGTATAATCCGGGTTCGGTCCGAACAGCGGCGGCAGCTTTCGGGCGGTTCCGCCGTCCATAAGATCGACCGCGCAGGTATATGACTTTCTCGTCCAGTCCTCGTCCCGGTGATTGCCCGTGTAATACAGCAGGACCGAATCCTTCATCGGCAAAGCGGAGCCGGAATACGCGCCCTTGTTGTCATACTCCGTATCCGGACGAATGCAGACGCCCATATTCTTCCATGTCACAAGATCCCTTGAAACGGTGTGATACCAGTACTTCAGCCCGTGTACCGCGCCCCAGGGACACCACTGATAAAAAAGATGCCAGACGCCGTCGTGAAATACGAATCCGTTCGGATCGTTCAAGAGCCCGGTAACCGGCTGAATGTGATAGTGCTGACGGTAATCCGACGTTTCCGTACGCGCATGCAGCTCCCGGATCTCTTCCTCGCTTTTCAATACCCGATAGCGTTCTTCCTTTGTCCACGTCTTCATAGCCGTCATCCTTTCCGCTTGTATGATATACTATTTTACACGATTTGCATGCCGAACGCAAGGACCGGATTCTGCATTCTTCCGGCTGTACCGAAAAGAATCCAACGTTGTGCCGGGCAAAACGCCGGATGCATCCGTCAGGATCCCGGCGACGGATCGAAAGCGCCGGGACGGCGTTCACCGGTCTGATGTCCCATCCGATCGCGGTCATACAGCTTCCGGACCGGATCCCCGTCCTTTGCGGCGTGGATCCTTTTCTTTGCATGACGCCGCGAAACGCCGCTCTCGATTGACTTTTTCCGCGCGGGATCATATAATAAAAGCACGAATGCAGGACGGTGATACTATGACGAAATCGGCTCGTATACAATCGTGGATCACGCTCGCATGTTTTCTTGCGGGCGCCGTGCTCGGCATCTTTGTGCCGGGTCTGTTCACGCACATCGCGTTTATCGGCACGATCTATATCAATCTGCTGAAGCTGATGGCGCTGCCGATCGTGCTGTGCACCGTGTTCAATGCGGCGTCACGCGGGGCGGAAAGCGCCACCCGCACAATGCTTCGCTCCATCCTCCTGTTCGTTCTGCTGTTTGCGATCACCTTCTCGCTTTGCGCGGGGCTCTATTCCCTGCTCTCCCCCGGCGTCGGCTTCCGTCTTCCGGGCACGGCGGCATGGGACGGAACCGCCGCCGATCTTTCGCCGGAAGGCTTTGTGCAGAACATCTTCTCCGCCAACATCTTCGCCTCGCTCTCGGGCGGCGCAATGCTGCCGACGATCCTGTTTGCGTTTCTGATGGGAATCGTTGCCGGAAAGGTCCGCGCAAACCGACTCACGGCGCTCGTCTCGGAGCTTGAGACCGTGTTCTCGAAGATGCTGACCTATGTGCTGTATCTGACGCCGGTCGGCGTCTTTGTGCTGATGGGGCGCTGCACCGCGGATCTCGGCGTCGAAGCGCTCACCGGCGCGCTCACCTACGTGCTCTGCGCGTGGGGCGGTTCCGTGCTTGTGCTGCTTCTTGTGATGATTCTGCCGCTCTGGATCTTCGCCCGCGTCAATCCCATTACCTATTTCCGGAAGATGGGACGCGCGCTTTTGACGGCGCTATCCACCTGCTCCTCTGCCGCGACTCTGCCCGAAACGCTGCGGACGCTCCGGGAAGATTTTGAGGTGCCGGAGAACGTCTCCGGCGTCGTCGCGCCGCTCGGCTGCACCATTCACATGTGCGGCGGCGCGGTGTCCTTCAGCCTCCTCGGAGTTTTCATCATGCAGATGACGGGGCGCCCGGTGACCGTCGGGCTGTTCTTCTGGATGCTGCTCTTTGCGGAACTTCTGAACATGGCGGCACCCGGCATTCCCGGGGGTGGCATCGTACTCGGCGCAACCTTCCTGAACCTTTTGGGCATACCGGACGCCGGGCTGTTTCTGGGCATGTACGCCGGCATCTACCGGCTTCTGGATATGTCCTACACCTCTTTGAATGTAGCGGGCGACGTCACCGCGACGCTGCTGATCAACCGATGGGAGAGCAAGCCATGAAACCGTTATCCCGCATCGTCCCGCCGTCGCTGACCATGTCTCTGGATCAGGAGGCAAAGCGGCTTCTTGCCGGGGGGCGCGACATCATCAACCTCACCGCCGGACAGGCGGACCTGCCCATGCCCGCGGAAGGCAAGGCGGCGGTCCGCGCCGCGCTTGAAGCGGATCGCACCGGTTACGTTCCCGCTGCCGGTTCCGCCGATCTCAAAGAAGCCGTGCGAAAAAAGAAGGGCTGGACGGACGGAAGCATCCTGATCTCCGCCGGCGCAAAACCGCTTCTGAACGCCGCTGCCGCTTGCGTGCTCGGCGCGGGCGACGAAGCGCTGCTTCCCGTGCCGTGCTACACGAGCTATCCCGAAATGATCCGGCTTTCCGGCGCGGTCCCGGTCTCCGTCCCCTGCCGTCCCGAAAACGGCTTCTGCGTGACGCCGGACGATCTTTCCGCCGGTCTGACGCCGCGGACAAAGGCGCTGCTTCTGAATCATCCGACGAACCCGACCGGCGCGGTCTATGCGCGAGACGCGCTGAAAGGCATCGTCGATTTCTGCATCGCGCACGACCTTTGGCTCCTTGCCGACGAAGTCTACGGCGCGTTCGTCTATGACGGCGGCTTCACGAGCCTGTATGATTTTCCGGAGATCCGCGACCGGCTGATTCTGGTCGACAGCGCGTCCAAGACCTATGCGATGGCGGGGCTTCGCCTCGGATATGCGGTTGCGCCGGACGCCGCCGCGCAGGCGATGGCGGGGTATCTGAGTCACGCGATCGGTTGTCCCTGTTCGCTTTCGGAGCGCGCGGCGCTCGCCGTTCTGTCCGTCGGCGATCCGTACCCAGCAGCGCTTCGCGACGTTTTTCACGCCCGCCGCGACCGGATGCGCGCGGCGCTTTCGGATCTCCCCGGCGTTCGCGTCGCGGGCGGCGACGGCGCGTTCTATCTCTGGCTCGACGTAACCGGGATCGACCCGGACGACGTGCGTTTCTGCCGCCGTCTGTTGACCGAAGAGGGCGTCGCCCTCACCCCCGGCAGCGCGTTTCTCGCGCCCGGATTCGTCCGCCTTGCGTATACGAAGGATGCTTCGCTCCTTGCGGAAGCCGCAAATCGCATCCGGCGATTCTGCACCGATTGAACACAGCACGAACGGTCCGCCGACCGTTCGTTTTTTTGCAGCCGTTCCGCGCTCCGATCGTGCCGGAACCTGTTGCTTTCTGTCCCGGATTGATGTAAAATATATATATTCCGAAAAGAAAGGATCACGGTCATGAGAAAAACAAAGATCATCTGCACCATCGGTCCGTCGAGTGAGAAGCCGGAGGTCTTCCGCGCCATGTGTCTGGCGGGGCTGAACGTCGCACGGCTGAATTTCTCGCACGGTACGCACGAAGAACATCAGAAAAAGATCAACATGATCAAGGCGGTACGCGAAGAACTGAACCTCCCGATCCCGATCATGCTCGACACCAAGGGGCCGGAGTACCGAATCCGCACGTTTGAAAACGGCAGGATCACGCTGAACGACGGCGATACGTTCACGTTCACCACGCGCGACATCGTCGGCAACAACGAGATTGTTTCCGTCAGCTATGCGGGACTTGCGGATGATCTTTCCGTCGGCGACCGCATTCTTGTCAACAACGGACTCGTGATCTTCGAGGTCGAAGCGATCGAAGGCACCGAGATCTTTTGCCGCGTCGTCACCGGCGGCGTTCTCTCCGATCGCAAGAGCATGAGCTTCCCCGGGAAGGTCATGCGCCAGAAATACCTCAGCGAGCAGGATAAATCCGACCTGCTGTTCGGCATTGAAAACGGCGTGGAATTCATTGCCGCGTCGTTCGTGTCCTGCAAGCAGGATCTGATGGATCTCAAGGAGTTTCTGCATGCGAACGGCGGCGACGGCATCGACGTCATCGCGAAGATCGAAAACCGCCACGGCGTCGACAACATCGACGAGATCTGCTCCTGCTGCGAAGGCGTTATGGTCGCCCGCGGCGATCTCGGCGTGGAGGTCCCGTTCACCGAGCTTCCCGCGATCCAGAAGCACCTGATCACAAAATGCCGGCTTTTGGGCAAGCGCGTCATCACTGCGACCGAAATGCTGGAAAGCATGATCAGCAATCCCCGCCCGACCCGCGCGGAGATCAGCGACGTTGCGAACGCCGTCTACGACGGAAGCAGCGCGATCATGCTTTCGGGCGAATCCGCCGCAGGCAAATACCCGGTCGAATCCGTCCGCACGATGAGCGAGATCGCCGAAGAGACCGAACGGCATATCGACTACAAGCAGCAGTTCGAGTCCCAGAGCTTCCGCATTCACAACCGCGTGGACGCGATCTCGCATGCCGCCTGCACGATGGCGATCGACCTCAACGCGAGCGCGATCGTCGTCACGTCGCTGAGCGGGCTGACGGTCCGCATGGTCTCCCGCTTCCGCGCGCCGATCACGATCCTCGGGCTCGCGACGAACAAAAAGGCGTGGTACAAGCTCGCGCTCTCCTGGGGCGTCGTTCCGGTACTGACCGAGCAGTTCCCGACGATGGACGTCCTCTACTTCTACGCCGCGCGCTGCGCAAAAGCGACGCTCGGTCTTGAATCCGGCGCAACGATCGTCATGACCGGCGGCGACACGACCGGCGAAAGCGGCAACACGAACGTGCTCCGCATCGAAACGATCCGCTGAGCCATGACGCCGGCAAAACTGTTTCTTGCGCGCCGCGATACGGAATGGGCGTATACCGGTATCGATCACGACCGCCGCATCGTCCGCGCAATCGTGTTTGACGACGCAGGCTTCTACTATTTCGTCCGTCTCAACCGGGACGACGAATTCGGGAAGGCGACGCTGATCGAAACCTCCGGCGGCGGCATCGAATCCGGCGAGGATCCCGAGGCGGCGATCCGCCGCGAGCTTCGGGAAGAACTCGGCGCCGAGGTCGACACAGTCGCGGAGATCGGCGTCGTCAGTGATTATTATAACCTGATCCGTCGGCACAACATCAACCGGTATTACCTCTGCAGAGCCCGTTCCTTCGGCGAGCGTCACCTGACCGCGGACGAGACCGACCGGTTTCATCTGACCACGCTGAAGCTGCGGTTCGAGGACGCCGTGCGCGAATACGAACGCAACAGAGCCTACCCGCTCGGCAGGCTGATCACGCAGCGCGAGCTGCCCGTTCTCTGCCGTGCAAAAGCGCTCCTGGACATACAGAACAATTTCCGGTCAACGAGGCTTTCGCATGATTGCTAACTACCATACCCACACCGCGCGCTGCGGACACGCAGTCGGTCCGGATCGCGCCTATGTGGAGACCGCGATTCAGAGGGGACTTGAAACGCTCGGGTTTTCCGAGCATGTTCCCATGCCGTTCCCGGACGGACACGAATCCTCCTACCGCGTTCCGCTCCGTCTGCTCGACGATTATGTACAGAGCATTCTGTCGCTGAAAGCGGAATACCGGAACGACATCGAAATCCGTCTCGGCTTTGAGGCGGAATACTATCCCGATCTGTTCGACGCGATGCTGGACAGGCTTCGCCCGTACCCGGTCGATTATCTGCTGCTCGGTCAGCACTTCAACGACAGTTCGGAACGCGTGTATCACACCAATCCGCAGCTTGCGGAATCTGCGCTCATCCGGTATACGGACGTCTCCCTCGAAGGCCTGAAAACCGGTTGTTTCAGCTGCTTTGCGCATCCGGACCTGATGCACTATATCGGTCCGAAGCGGATCTACCGCCGCGAGATGACGCGTCTAATCAACGGCGCAAACGCACTCGGCATCCCGATCGAGATCAATATGCTCGGCATGCGCGAGCGCAAGAACTACCCCAACCCGAACTTCTGGGCGCTCGCGGGCGAGCTTGGCGCCTCTGCGATACTCGGCTGTGACGCGCACTCGCCGGAATATGTCGCAGACCCGGACAATCTCAGGGAAGCCGAAGCGTTCGCCGCGCGCTTTCAGATCACTCTGCTGAAGGATATTTCCCTCAGAAGACCGTTCTGACGCCGATAACGCAAAACGGAGAAGACACACGTCTTCTCCGTTTTTTATTTGGTTTCCTGTCAGTAGGTCGGTCGTACACCCGGTCGGATGCACGGATCGTAAACACCGGGGATCAGATCGGAATAGCCCCATGTCAAGCCGTCCGCCCACGACCGCTGCCCGTCTCCGGTGTGCCAGTTGATATGCTCGCCCATGAAAATCATCGCAGCGGAGGATCCGCCGTCCATGTTGTACGCGACCTGCGCGCCGTAATCCGCAAAAATCTGCGCGAATTCGGACATCACATACCCGTTTGCGCGTTTGCTGTCTCTGCCGTCCGACACGATCACCAGGAAATGCCCGGGTTCAATCATGCCGACGCCGCAGCGCGGATTGCCGCCCGCCACATGGTGTTTATCGGCGTCCGGATTGACCTTGCCGTCTTCCACCAGCACGGGACCGAAGCTGAAGCAGTTCAGAATGCCGCTGTCCATCAGATCTCTGCCGGTTTCCTCGTTTTTATGAACGATCCGCATGCTGAAATCGTTGTCGATCACCAGAGAATCCTCTCTGTTGCCGTCGTGATACAGAACTCCGTTGCGAAGAATGATGCCTTTCTTTGCAACATCCTTGTCGTTCAGATTGTCGCCTGTGATCGCAAGAACCGCACGGTATGCGCGTGAAAGCCTCCACGGCTGTATGTTCGGTATGCCGATCGTTGCATGGGGAACGGATATGACCGCGCGGAAACTGTTCGTCTTCCGCATATAAACATGTGCAACATACTTGCAGAACGGAAGATTGCCGCGTTCAACGGTCTCGACCTTGTCAATGATGATCCCGAGAATATCGGAACGATACTCCCAGTGTCCTTTGTCGTAATCTATGACAACGACCTCCTCCGGTTCACCTTCCTGCCGGAAAAACGCCGCAAACGGATCCGGTTCCGCGCTCGGTTCCGGGGTCGGTTCGATCGTCTGCTCCGGGGTCGGTTCGATCGTCGGTTCCGGGGTCGGTTCGATCGTCGGTTCCGGGGTCGGTTCGATCGTCGGTTCCGGGGTTGCGGGCACGTCGGCCGGCGCCGCTTCCGCAGCAATCGCCGCTTCCGGTGCTGCTTCCGGCTCTTCGTTTCCCGCATCGGCGGATTTTCCGTTTCCGGATATCGCGATCAGAACAGATGCGGTGATCGCAAGCGCAAGCGCAAACGCAAGCAGAACGATCGTCAGGCCGAGCTTCCGTTTCCGAATGATCCCCGCAAGCACAAGGCAGACGCCTGCCGCCGCAAAGAGCGCAATGATCCATGCTTTTCCGACTTTCGTGCCGGATGCCGTCTTTGCCGCCGCTTCCTGCGCTTCCGGTTGTTTTTCCGTGTCCGGTTCCGCCGTCGGTTCCGGATCCGCAAGCTCTGCCGAGGGTGCTTCCGCCGGCGTCTCGGTCGGCGCTTCGGTCGGTTCTTCGGTCGGCGCTTCCGTCGGTTCTTCGGTCGGCGCTTCCGTCGGCGCTTCCGTCGGAATCGGCTCCGGCGATTCATACTGCAAAAGACTGTTCCGTTCGATATGTTCGAACAGATCGTTCTGTTCCGAATCCTCGCCGACGCTGCTGTATGCCAGACGGAAACGCCCGGTCTGCGGTAGCTGCGCCTGGTACAGAATCCTTGTCCGATAGCAGGTATATGCGTGCTCAACAGCCTCCGCGGCGGTTGCGCCGTCATAGGAGACCAGCCGCTGCGTATAGTCCAGGACCGTTGTTCCGGTCTCTGCAAGCTGATACAGCTTTTGTACCGACAGGGATTGTTTGTCCGCATTCTGCCGGATCATTTCTTCCGTCAGGCGGCTCGTATACGACATGCGCGCGGGAAATCCGTCGTCGTTCGGATCGCATGTAACGATGACTTTCGGCTGATACCGGTGCATCAACGCTATCAGCTGCTTTTCCGTTTTTGCCGCATTCCAGCGTTCCGAAATCTTACGCTCGACGGTCGTTCCGTGGTCGTCTTTCTGCAGGAATACGGGAATCACATCGATCCCCAGCTCCTCCCACGCGGAAAACGCCTCCTGCACCTGATAGCCGTAATCTCTTCCGAGATAGACGATCGCCGTTCTGATCCCGTGCTCGCGCGTGTAGATTGGCAGAATACCGCCCAACTGTTCCATTTCTTCGGCTACGCCCGACAGGATCAGCATGAGATCGACGGGTTCCTCTTTTTGTATGCAATTCGGTTCGTACCCCGGTGCATATACGCGCAGCTCGCAAATGCTCGGCGCGGAGGATGCTTTATTGACGGAGATCTCCACGCGGCTTGCTCCCTCTGCCGGAAGGTATGTCCGATACTCGGAAATCGTCAGGTCGGTTGTTTTCATCTGCTCGCCCGTCGCGCTGAACAAGGAAATGCTGACCGTATAAACCGACTTATTCAAAGATACGTCGTACCACGAAATCAGAACGCCCGCTGCGTTTCCGTTCCATTCCGCAGTCAGCGTTGTGTTCGCGTCAAAGGTAAAACGTGTCCGCGCGTCACCGTCCGACAGATAGCCGAAGGCATTTTCTCTGCCCGCTTCCGAACAGGAAACGCTGTAAGGGAGCAAACCTCCGTCGTCCTTTTCCGTTTCTGCCGTTGCAGACGACAGGACCGATGCAAAAAGCACCGTCAGCAAAACCCATATGACCAGTCTTTTCTTCATAAAAAACACCCCGAGGCAGCCGAAGTCTGCCGTTATTCTTTCGGTCCGCAGCCACGGTCCGGTATCGTTTGTCCGGATCGCGATCGCGTCGGACATCTTTGTATCTTCAACATCGAACGGTCGCAGCGCGCCGGTTTCTGTCAGACCTCCGTCCGGCGCCGCATTTGCCGTATATCTTCCCGTTCTTAGTCAAATACCTTTTTCGTATAGATCTTTCCCGGCTCCAGCAGTTCGCCGCGGCTCTCCAGCAATTCACTGACCGTCACGAGATCGTATCCGTTGTCCAGAAGCCAGGGAACCAGCTGCTCGATCGCGTGATAAGTCGCTCTGAGCTTGTCGTGAAACAGCACGATCGAGCCGTTTTCGATCTTCGACCGGCACAAGGAGAAAATCTGTTCGGTGTCTCCGCTCTTCCAGTCGCAGGAATCGACGGACCACAAAATGATCGAAAGCCCGCTGTCCTTTGTCGCAAGCTTCGTTTTCGGATCATAGTGTCCTCCTGGCGGACGCATCAGCCTTGTCGTGAAATCGCTCCCCAGCCGGTCTGCCAGAACCTGCTTCATGCTTTCATAGCGCCTCATCTGCGATTCATAAGCCAGATTGGTCAAGGTGCTGTGATCCTGCCCGTGGATCCCGATTTCACACCCGAGCGATCTCATCCGTTCAAGCAGTCCCGCGGTCTCGTCGGTGATGGACGTTCCCAGCACAAAGAACGTCGCTTTGGCGCGGTACTGCTCCAGAATATCCAGGAGCTTGCCGGTATAGGTCGTATTCGGTCCGTCGTCAAAGGTCAGCGCCACCATGGGACGGTCCGGATCCGGGGTCGGTTCCGGAGTCGGTTCCGGAGTAGGCTCCGGGGT
>CAMPAN010000039.1 GCA_946631895.1 uncultured Clostridia bacterium | reverse complement strand
GCGGGCGGCGTATTCCCGGAGGGACTCATCAAGAACTTCATCAAGCGGAAGCGCAGCGAGTGTTTTGAACTCTCCAAGATCCCGCATCCGGCGGAGTTCGATAAGTACTACAATATGTAAAGAGCGCCCTTTGGGGCAGAGGGGCAGTTTCAACACATGAAAACGCTTGCCAAAACCGAGAAGTCGGTCGATCCGATGCGCGAAAGACGGAAAAAGACGGTTGTTGCGATCATCTGTCTTTTGTCGATCGTTGCGTTCTTCGTAATCTTCGCGATCCCGATGGGCGTGGGACAGTCGCTGAACACGCTGATGAACACGGCGTATCACGTCCTGATGAACACCGTCTTCTATCTGATGGCGATCGCGGTCATTGCCGGTGCGATCTCCGAGCTGCTTTCGGAATTCGGCGTCGTCGAGCTGATCAACAAGATCCTCTCGCCGCTGATGAAACCGCTGTTCGGTATGCCCGGCGCATCCGCGCTCGGTATCGTCACGACGTACTTAAGTGACAACCCCGCGATTCTGACGCTCGCAAACGATATGAAGTTCCGCAGGTTCTTCAAGGCGTATCAGATCCCGGCGCTGACCAATCTCGGGACCGCATTCGGCATGGGGCTCATCGTCACGAGCTCGATGCTCGCGCTTTCCGGAACGCTCGGCACCGGCGTCGTCTGGGCGGCGCTGTGCGGCAACATTGCGACCGTGTTCGGCGCGATCGTGTCCACGCGGCTGATGCTGTTCTTCATGAAGCGCGCGTTCAAGGATCACGACGCACCGGCGGTTCTCGAAACGGGAACGGAGGAGAAGGTCGAAGAAGGCGAAAAGCCGAAGGGCTTTCTGCGCGTGCTGTCTGCGCTGATGGACGGCGGCAAGAAGGGCGTCGACCTCGGTCTTGCGATCATCCCGGGCGTGCTCATCATCTGCTCGGTCGTTATGATGCTGACCTACGGTCCTTCGGCGGACGGCACCTTTACCGGTTCCGCCAAGGAAGGCATTGCGGTTCTGCCGTGGGTTGCCGACAAGATCGGATTCCTCCTGAAGCCGCTGTTCGGCTTCTCGAGCAACCAGGCGCTGGCGATCCCGGTAACGGCTTTGGGCAGCGCGGGCGCGGCGCTGACCATGATCGTCCAGCTTGTCGAAGACGGCGCGGTCACGCTCAACGACATCGCGGTGTTCACGGCGATCTGCATGTGCTGGAGCGGCTATCTCTCGACGCATGTTTCCATGATGGATACGCTGAAGTGCAATCGCTTCACCGGCAAGGCGATCCTATGCCACACGATCGGCGGTCTGTTCGCAGGTGTCGTCGCACACTGGCTCTTTATGCTGATCAGCGTGATCTTCAAAATCTGAATCCCCAAAACAACAGCAGCGATCCGAAATAACGGATCGCTGTTTTGTTATGATCATATCGGTTCAGGAGATTCAGCCCTCGCCGAACCCGAACGAGATCTCCGGATCGGAGAGGGAGAAGGTCTCCGTTTGCGTGGAATGCAGCGTGGAACCGTCGTTGCCGATCTGCTGTGTGCTGCTCTGCATCGTGACGGTCTTTGCGGTCGTATTGATCGCTATGTCGAGATCGAATTTCGTGACGTCCCACCAGTTGAAGTGGAAGGTGCCGATGCGCATCGGGTGCTCAACGCCGTCGATCTTGAGCATGAAGCCGTATGGCTCCTTTTCGCCGCCGCGAATGCGGACATGTGACGTTCCGCCGAGAACCGAAAAACGCGGCGTACCGTGAAAGACGTCCCGGTTTTCGGAGAATTCGTCGGCGCGCAGCGGGTACGGCTTCCCATCGACGGTGACGGTCACCGTGCCGGTGATGCGGTCAAAGGGGTAGATGCGGTAATAGAGCGTCGGGAACGCAGCGCGCAGGAGCGCAAGCAGCCCGCCGATCAGAAGCAGCATGCCGAGTACGGCGCACAGGACGATGATCCAAACGTTTTTGCGACGCAAAGGAAACACCTCGCTTTCCCCTGCAGTATAACAAACCCGCTGCCGCAAGGGAAGCGGATGCACGGTTTGTTTACCGAGATATGACATTTTGTACGCATCGGGCGGCATGTTTGCGGATGGATGAATTGCGCATTGCGCATGAAGTGTCGCTCAAACATGAATTGACGCCTGCGGTGCATGGCGGGACGCCGAGGTCGGCGTCCCCTACATGGCATGAATTGTCCTGCGGACATGAATTGACGTCTGCAGCCCCCTCATCACCGCTTCGCGGAGCTTCTCCACCCTGAAGGGGGAGAAGCCTTGGTTGCGCATTCCCAAAAGCCTTCCCCTTGATATGGGGAAGGTGTCACGACAAAGGAGTGACGGATGATGGGGACACGCAGAAAAGCGGAACGCTTTTCGCGGATCAATGCGTTGCGCTGACGGGCATTAAAAATCGATCACGCCGGTAAACGAGAGGATGGTTTTCAAAAAGAGCAGACCGAGCACGAAGAACATGACAAGCCGGATCTTCCTGCTGCCGCCCTTGATCGCGTAGCGCGCGCCGAGCCAGTTGCCGAGCATCGAGCAGCAAATTGCGGGGATACCGACCGAAAACAGAACGTTTCCGTCCAAAAGAAATACGATCAGCGAAGCGATGTTGGAGGCAAGATTCGCCGTTCTTGCACAGCCGGAGGATTTCAGAAGCCCGATGCCCAGGACCAGGGAAAACGCGATCGTGAGGAACGTGCCGGTTCCGGGACCGATCAGCCCGTCGTACACGCCGAGCCCAAGCCCGATCAAAAGGGAATACAGGATCGTCTTTGTGCGGGAAAGCGACTTGGTGTCTTCGTCGGTGCGGTTCCGCGCCAGTATCAGGATGATCGCGGCAATCGGAAGCGCGGCGAGGATGATGATCTGGAGAACGTCGTCCTTGAGATGCACGGCAAGCGACGAACCGCCGGTCGCGCCCAAAAGACAGCCGATCGCGGCGGGCAGCGCACAGTCCCATGCGATCTTGCCGCTTCTGGCGTACTTGAAGACCGAGGTCGCGGTGCCGCATCCGTTTGCGAGCTTGTTGGTGCCCATGGCGAGTTTCGGCGGCAGTCCGGCAATCAGGTACGCCGGCAGTGAAATGACCCCGCCGCCGCCCGCGACCGAATCCACAAAACCCGCCAGAAATACGAGCGGGCAGACGATGAGATAGGTCCAGACGGTGGGCGTAAAGGTCGGCACGGCGCGGCTCCTTTCGGTGTGATACCGGCATTATAGCACACAGAATATACAAAAAACAATCGTTTTCGGAACAAGCCGGAAAAATCCCTCTCGATTCCGGCGGCGGGATATGGTATAATATCATCAAATGACGAAAGGACGGAGGATTTGATGCAGAAGCAGTACGTTGCGATCGATCTGAAATCGTTCTACGCCTCCGTCGAATGCACGGAGCGCGGGCTTGACCCCTTGGACGCAAACCTTGTCGTTGCGGACGAGAGCCGCACGGACAAGACGATCTGTCTTGCCGTGTCCCCTGCTTTGAAAGCGTATAAAATTGCCGGGCGCGCAAGGCTCTTTGAGGTGCGTCAACGCGTCGAAGAGATCAACCGCGAGCGGCTTATGCATGCGCCCGGACACCGGTTCACCGGAAAATCGGTGCTTGCCTCGGAGCTTGCGCGCGATCCGTCTTTAGAGCTCGATTTTATCGCCGCGACGCCGCGCATGCACTACTACATGGACTACTCGCGCAGCATCGTCGAGATCTATCTCCGGCATGTCTCGCCGGAGGATCTTCTGGTCTATTCGGTCGACGAGGTCTTTATCGACGTCACGCCGTACCTCGCGCGCTACAGACTGACTGCGCACGATTTTGCGATGAAGCTGATCCGCGAGGTCCTTGAGGAGACGCGCATCACCGCGACGGCGGGCATCGGCACGAACATGTACCTTGCGAAGATCGCCATGGACATCGTGGCAAAGCGTATGCCCGCGGACAAGGACGGCGTGCGCATCGCCGAGCTCAACGAACAAAGCTATCGCGAAGCGCTGTGGTGCCATCGACCGCTCACCGATTTCTGGCGGATCGGCAAGGGTATTGCGCGGAAGCTCGAAACGTACGGCATGCACACGATGGGCGACGTTGCGCGCTGTTCGATCGGCAAACCGACCGATTATAAAAACGAAGATCTTCTGTACCGCCTGTTCGGCGTCAACGCGGAGCTCATCATCGACCACGCGTGGGGCTGGGAGCCGACCGAGATCGCGGATTGCAAGGACTACACGCCGGAAACGAAGAGCCTCAGCCAGGGACAGGTGCTGTCCCGTCCGTACACGGCGGCGGAGGGACGCGTCGTGGTGCAGGAGATGGCGGATCAGCTGTCGATGGATTTGGTGCGGAAGGGGCTGTACACCGATCAGGTCGTGCTGGATATCGTCTATGACGTTGAAAACCTGACCGATCCGAAGCGCGCGGACGCGTACAAGGGCGAGATCATCACGGATTGGTACGGCAGGCGCGCGCCGAAGCCCGTGCACGGCTCCGTGAACCTCGGGCGGCATGTCGCCTCGACCGAGCGGATCGTGGAGGCGGTGCGCACGATCTTCGATCGCATTGCGGACGAAACGCTGCTCATGCGCCGGTTCAACGTCGTGATGTGCAATCTTCTGACCGCGGACGAGCGCAGGGAGGCGGAAGCCGCGCCGGAACAGCTCGACCTGTTCACGGATTACGAAGCGCAGGAGAAGGCGAAACAGGCCGAGGACGCCGCGCTCGAAAAGGAGACCCGGCGGCAGAAGGCGCTTTTGAACATCCGCGACAAGTACGGCAAGAACGCCGTGGTGCGCGGGCTGAACCTGCAGGACGGCGCGACGGCGATCGAGCGCAACGCGCAGATCGGCGGGCACAAGGCATAGGAGGATCGCATGACGGAGACGCTTACCCTGTACATCCCGAAGCCGGAGGACGGCTGGTTTTACACGAAGATGATGTCCGATCCGGAGACGATGGCATACAACGCGCCGTGGTTCCCGCCGGACGGGTGCATCCCGAACCCGGAGGTGGAATGGAAACGGCTCTGTGCGGACTGGATCGGCGCGGAACCGGAACGGTTCTATGCCTATCTCAGGCGAACGTCGGACGGCGCGTTCGTGGGAGACGTGAATTTCCACCATACGCCGGAACGCGGCCGGTGGGACATGGGCGTTGTGATCTATGCCCCGGAACGCGGCAGGGGATACGGCAGGCAGGGACTTCGGCTTTTGGCGGAGCATGCGTTTTCGCATGGGGTGACGCGCCTGCACAACGAGTTTGAAACGACGCGGGACGCCGCGTATCGGATGCATCGCGCGGTCGGGTTCCGGGAGACCGGACGCGAAAACGGCGCGATCATGCTGGAACTTACGGAAAACGATTTTCGGAAAGGAAACACGCATATGGAACCGAGAGAATTTCTGGATATTCTGCATGTTGCGGAACGGCTGAAGGACACGCCGCGGCACTGCACGACCTCGAAAGGACGGCGCGAGAGCGTTGCCGAGCACAGCTTCCGGATCGCGCTGATGGCGATGCTTCTGCGGAGTGAGTTTCCGGACCTCGATATCGATAAGGTCACGCGGATGTGCCTCATCCACGACCTCGGCGAGTGCTTCACCGGCGACATCCCGACGTTCCTCAAAACGAGCGCGGACGAAAAGACCGAGGAGTTGCTTCTGGACCGGTGGGTACGGTCGCTGCCCGCGCCGGTTTCGCAGGAGCTTTCGACGCTGTACGCCGAGATGAACGCGCAAAAAACGCCGGAGGCGAAGCTATGGAAAACGCTCGACAAGCTCGAAGCGGTGATCCAGCACAACGAATCGCCGATCGAAACGTGGGAGCCGAACGAGTACGAGCTGAACAAGACCTACGCGTTTGACGTCGTCGCGTTTTCGGACTGGCTGACGCGTCTGAGGAGAGAGATCTACAACGATACGATTGCAAAAATCGCATCGGGGAAATAATCAAATCAAAGGAGAATCAATATGAAAATCATTGCAACGAACGAAGCGCCCGCGGCGATCGGACCGTACTCGCAGGGCATGATCGTCGGAAATCTTGTGTACACCTCGGGGCAGATCCCGGTGGACCCGAAGACCGGCTCGATCGCGGGAGACACGATCGAAACGCAGGCGGAGCAGTCTTTGAAAAATGTCAAGGCGGTTCTGGAGGCTGGCGGCGCAACGATGGACAGCATCGTGAAGACGACCTGCTTCATTGCGGACATGGCGGATTTTGCCGCGTTCAACGCGGTCTATGCGCAGTACATCAAGGGCGCGCCGGCGCGTTCCTGCGTGGCGGTGAAGACCCTGCCGAAGAACGTGCTCGTCGAGATCGAAGCGATCGCCGAGATCGCAGAGTAAAGAAAGGAAACGCGGCATGAACGACGCAAGAGCGCAGTACGGCGATATCATCGACCGGGAGCATCCCGATTCACCGAAGCATCCGAGGATGCCCCGGAAGAATCGCGCCGCCCAGTTTGCGCCGTTTGCCGCGCTGACCGGCTACGACGATCTCATTAACGAAGCGGCACGGTATACGGAGCGGCGGATCGTGCTCGACGAGAACAAGAAGGAGGAGCTGAACCGAAAGCTGCACGCGCTTCTGAACGAGCCGCGCGAGGCGGTTTTCACCTGTTTCGTACCCGATGCGCAGAAGAGCGGCGGCACCTACGAGGACGTGGCGGGAAGAATCGAAAACGCCGATTTTCTGTACGGATATCTCACGCTCGACTCCGGCCGCGTACTGGATATCGGGGACGTGATCGAGATCGAAAGCGACCTTTTTACGCGTGTGCAGATCTGAAAAAGGGGGCTTGTGCGCATGTGTGAAGAGGGTTTTAACTTTCCGTTAACAGAGCCCCGAACCCGTTGACCGGCGTCCCGTTTCGGAGTAAAATACAGATGAAAACAAGAGCGGAGGGACGATACCATGGAAGAAAAAACGACGCGGCCGATCCTCACGGACGACACCGTGATTGAGGACAAGGAAGTTCCGTTTGAAGATCTGATCTCCGAATTGCGCTATTGATTCCGGACGAAAAGATGCCTTGATTCGGCATCTTTTTTTATGCCCGCAAATGAGCGAAACCAAGACGGGAGGAGGGCTTTTTTATGCCGTTTGAAATCATACGGAACGACATCACGCGCGTACACGCGGACGCGATCGTCAATCCCGCGAATCCGGAACCGGTCGTCGGCGGGGGAACGGACAGCGCGATCCATGTTGCTGCCGGTCCGCGCCTGCTTGCGGCGCGCGAACGGATCGGGCGGATCGCCGTCGGCACTTCGGCGGAAACAAAGGCGTACGATCTTCCGGCAAAGTACGTGCTGCACACCGTTTCGCCGGTCTGGATCGACGGCGCGCACGGCGAGGAAGCGCTTCTGCGGCGATCGTACGACGCCGCGCTTTCGCTGGCGGACCGGCTGCACTGCCGCTCGATCGCGTTTCCGCTGCTGTCTGCCGGGACGTACGGCTTCCCGCGCGAGCGCGCGCTTCGCACCGCAATCTCCGCGTTCACCGATTTTCTGCTGACGCACGACATGCAGATTCTTCTGGTCGTGTTCGGACAGGAGCCGTATTCACTTGCCCGCGGGTTGTTCGGCGACCTCAAGGCATACATCGACGACCGTTATGTCGGCAACGCGGAAAAAGCCGAGTACGGCGCGGACCGCTATGTGTTGAACGGCAGAAGACGCGCAATGCTGCAGGCGATGCGCGAGGACGATCTGATCCGACCCGAAGCGGACGAGGCGACATGCGAAGCGTCGTTTGACGCCGCAAAGCCGCTGATGCATCGCCCCGCTTCGCATGCAAAAGCTGCGGCAGTTCCGCAGGCGGCGCCGAAAGCGCCTGCGCCGCAAAGCCTTGACGCGATCCTCGGCAGGGTCGAAAGCACGTTTTCCGAGCATCTTCTGGATCTTCTGAAGGAGCGCGGGGAAAAGGATTCGGACGTCTATCGCCGCGCGGAGATCAGCCGTCAGCTGTTCCACAAGATCATCAATAAAAAGGATTATCAGCCGACCAAAAGCACGGCGATCCAGCTCGCGCTGGGACTGCGTCTCAATCTTGCGCAAACGCAGAAGCTGCTAGAAAAGGCAGGGTATTCGCTGACGCGCAGCAGCAAAACGGACCTGGTCGTACAGTACTTCATCGAGCACGGCGAATACAGCATCGTCACGGTGAACACGGCGCTGTACGACTGCGGACTGCCGCTTCTGAAAACCGGCGGCGCTTTATAAAAATGTCAACCGGGAATTGACAAAAACCTCCTTTGAATTTGGTATGATGCAGTCAACAAAAACAAAGGAGGTTCTTCTTATGAACAACAATCTGACCGAACTCGTATTTATTCTGGATCGCAGCGGCTCCATGGCGGGGCTCGAGACGGACACGATCGGCGGTTTCAACGCCATGGTCGAAAAGCAAAAGCGCGAGGAGGGCGAGGCGTATCTTTCGACGGTCCTGTTCAGTGACAGGAGCAGCGTCCTCTATGACCGGGTCGATCTCAAAAAGGTCGAGCCGATGACGGAACGGCAGTACTATGTCGGCGGCTGTACGGCGCTTCTGGATGCGATCGGCGACGCGGTGCATCACATCGCCAACGTACACAAGTACGCCCGCGAGGAGGATCGCCCCGCAAAGACGATCTTCGTGATCACCACCGACGGCATGGAGAACGCAAGCCGCCGCCATACCTATGACGAGGTGCGCAGCCTGATCGAACGGCAGCGCGAGCGGTTCGGCTGGGAATTCCTGTTCCTCGGCGCGAACATGGACGCCGTCTCCGCCGCGCGGCGGTTCGGGATCCGCGAGGATCGCGCGGTGCGCTATGAATGCGACGCCAAGGGCACGGCTCTGAATTACAAGGTGGTCAGCGAAACGATCGGGCACGTCCGCGCGGGCAGACCGCTTGCGGCAGACTGGAAGGCGGAGATCGAAAAGGACTACGAAAAGCGCGGCAAACACTGACAGAAGAATCAAAGGCGGCGGGCGATCCGCCGCTTTTGCACGATTGACGCAAAGGAAAGGATGAAGTATAATGAACTATCAAGAATCCGGAAAGGAGACCGCCGTGAACGAACCGGGAACGATCCGCGTGACGGGCAAGGGACTGATCCGCCTGAAGCCCGATACGGTGCGCGTTACGATGACGCTTGAGGGAATGGATCCCGACTATGCGGAAACGCTGAAACGCTCCGCCGCCGATACGGGCAAGGTGCGGGAGGCGATCGCGCCGCTCGGCTTTCTGCGGGAGGATCTCAGGACGCTGAACTTTCATGTGGAGGCGGAGTACGAAGGCTATCAGAAGGAAGGCGTTTATCGGCAGCGGCTTACAGGCTACCGCTTCCGCCATGAACTGAAGCTGGAATTCCCGCTTGACGACGAACGGCTCGGACAGGTGCTTGCGGCACTTGCAAACGCCGCGCTGACGCCGGAGATCGGCATCGCCTATACCGTGAAGGACCGCGAAGCGGCAAAGAACGCGCTTCTGGGTCTTGCGGTTGCCGATGCAAAGCAAAAGGCTTCGGCGCTCACGGAAGCCGCAAACGTGAAGCTCGGACGCATCCGGCACATCGACTATTCGATCGGCGAGAACGCCTTCGCCGTGCAGCCGGTTCTGTACGCCGGAAAGGCGCGGAAGATGTGCGCGGACAGCTTCAATCCCGGGATCGTGCCGGAGGACATCGAGGCGGAGGACACCGTTGCGGTGATCTGGGAGATCGAATGATACCCGATCGGGAATCAGATAAATCCATTGCAAGGAGGAAACAAAATGGCGAAGTATCAGTGCGGCCCCTGCGGCTATATCTATGATCCGGCGGAGGGCGATCCGGACGGCGGCATCGCGCCCGGCACCCCGTTTGAAGATCTGCCCGAGGATTGGTGCTGCCCGATCTGCGGCGTAGGCAAGGACATGTTTGAAAAGGTCGAGGAATGACGGCGATCGGCATCCATCGGTTTTGAACGACCCGCAGGGCTTTGCGGGAAGGCAGGGGCTATTCTGGATTCAGAGCAGCCCCTTTCTTTGTATGACGGGTGTATTGCGCTCTGCTCCGCTTTTTTGAGCGGAGCGGTAAGATCGGATCGGATTTGTCGTGTATATGGGTGAAAGGAGGCGAGTCCGTTTGGATGATGAAATGATCGTTCGGCTCTACTGGAACCGGAACGAAAATGCAATCTCGGAATCATCAAGGAAGTACGGCGCATACTGCACTGCGATTGCCCAAAACATCCTGCAGAACAGGTCCGATGTGGAGGAGTGCGTCAACGATACATGGCTCCGCGCGTGGAACGCAATGCCGCCGCACATGCCGTCTGTGCTGTCCGTCTTTCTCGGAAAGATCACAAGGAACCTCTCATTTGACCGATTCAGAAAGCTTCACCGGGAAAAGCGCGGCGGCGGGAGTTTCGACGTCGTATTGGATGAGCTCGCGGAATGCGTATCCGGCAGCGACGATACGGAACGCCGGTGGGAGGAAAAAGAACTGAAAGAGGAGATCGACCGGTTTCTTTCCCGCCTGCCGAAGGAACAGCGATACATGTTTATTTTGCGATACTGGTACGCGGACAGCGTTTCGGACATCGCGGAACGCTTTCGGACGAGCGCAAACAATGTGTCCGTGACGCTGAGCCGCATCCGGCAAAAGCTGAAACGGGATCTGATCGAAAGGGGATTTGACGTATGAAGAAGGAAGAACTGTTCGAGGCATTGGGAAACATGGATGAAACCGATGTCGGAAAGGCAAAGGAATACAAGCGGCACAAAACGCCCGCATGGGCAAAGTGGACGGCGATTGCCGCATGCGCCGCAATTCTGGTCGGCGCGATCGTGGGGATCCCCGCGCTCGGAAAGAGAAATCGGAAACAGGCGGAAGGCAGCGTGAAAACCGTATCGGCGACATATCCCGCGCCGGTCGCCGCAAATCTCGACGCGCAAGCTTTCCTGCACGGCGATGAGCATTGGAACTGGTGGAATGCGTACCGGACGAAGGTGAAAGCATCCGAAGATCTGCAGAACGGGATCGACGGCTATTACGCGACGATCATGCGGGAAATCCTTCCCTCCGGGGAGGAAAACACGGTCTGTTCGCCGATCAATATCTATATCACATTTGCGATGCTCGCGGAGGTTTCGGACGGGAATACACGGCAGCAGGTTCTGGACATGCTCGGCGCGCCCGACATCGAGACGCTGCGATCCAACGTTTCCGCACTGTGGGAAAGCAATTACGCGGACACGCCCGTTCTCAAAAGCCTGCTTGCAAATTCGCTCTGGCTGAACGGCAAATACCGGTATCACGACGAGACGCTGGCGCGTCTTTCCGAGCAGTATTATGCGTCCTCCTTCTGCGGAACGCCGGGATCGCCGGAAATGGACGAGGCGCTGCAAGAATGGACGGACAAACATACCGGCGGGCTTTTGCACGAGTATGTCAAGGAAATGAAGCTCGATCCGGCGACCGTTCTGGAGATCGTATCGACGATCTATTATAAGGCGCAGTGGACCGAACTGTTCCTGCCCGGCAACACAACGCAGGAGGTCTTCCACGGCACGACCGGCGTCACGACCGTGGACATGATGCACAGGACCGACATGCTCGGCGTATACCGGACGGATACGTTCACCTCGGTCGGCCTGAATCTTTTCGACAGCGGCTCGATGTATTTCTTCCTGCCGAAGGAGGGCGTCGACGTCAACGCGCTTGCCGCCGATCCCGAGCTGCTTGCCGCAACGAGATACTCCGAGGACAACGTTAAATGGTCTTCTCCTTTGGTCCGTCTTTCCGTCCCGAAATTTCAGGCGTCAAGCCGGACGGATCTTTTGGAGATCATTCAATTGCTCGGACTGACGGACGCTTTGGATCCCGCCTTTGCCGACTTTACGCCGCTGACGACAGACCGGGACGACCTTTACCTGAGCGCGGCGGAACATGCCGCGAAGGTGGAGATCGACGAGCAGGGCGTGACCGGCGCCGCATATACGGCGCTCGATATGGAGACAGGCGCGCCGGAGCCGGACGATAAAATCGACTTTGTTCTGGACAGACCTTTCCTGTTCCTTATCACCGGCAGAGACGGTTCCGTTCTCTTCTCCGGCATCATCCGGAATATCGGCTGACGAAAACGCCTTCGGAGCACGGATTCTTCACTGACGGACATTTTCACAGGAAGCAAAAACCGGAGAGGGATATCGCCTTCTCCGGTTGTTCTTTGTATAGATATGATACAGACAAATCCGCCGCTTCCCGATCAAAGCGTGTCGATGATCTCCAAAAGTTCTGAAGGATGCGAGATCACGTGCGCCGCGCCCGCTTCTTTGAGGAACGCTTCGCCGCGATAGCCCCAGCCGCAGCCGACGC
>CAMPAN010000038.1 GCA_946631895.1 uncultured Clostridia bacterium | reverse complement strand
GTGCCGACGCTCGACTTCATCGGCGTGGACATCGACGCGGTCGCAAAGGTGCGGCTGAAGACCGACCCGGACGGCATCAAGATCGCCATGAAGAACTTCCTCAACATGTCCGAGGAATCGATCACGAAGGCGCTCACAGACTCCCTGCAGGGCAACATGCGTGAGATCATCGGCACCGTCAAGCTCAAGGAGCTGAACACGGACCGCAAGAAGTTCGGCGACGAGGTACAGCAGAAGGCACAGACCGACATGAACGCGCTGGGTGTGGAGATCATCTCCTGCAACATCCAGAAGATCGAAGACGAAAAGGGTCTCATCGTTGCCCTCGGTCAGGACAACATGTCGCAGATCCAGAAGGATGCTTCGATCGCAAAGGCGCAGGCGGAACGCGACGTCGCGATCGCCGAAGCGGAAGCAAAGCGCATGGCGAACGAAGCGCAGGTCGCGGCGCAGACCGAGATCGCGTCGCGGCAGAACGAGCTCCGGATCCGCGAAGCGGAGCTGAAGAGAGCGTCCGACCAGAAGCAGGCGGAAGCCGACGCGGCGTACGAGATCCAGCAGCAGGAGCAGCGCAAAACGATCGAGGTCGCCACGGCGAACGCGAACATTGCGCGCCAGGAGCGCGAGATCGAGCTGAAGAAAAAGGACGTCGAGGTCACCGAACAGACGCTCGAAGCGGAGATCAAGAAGAAAGCGGAAGCGGAGAAATTCGCCCGTCAGCAGAAGGCGGAGGCGGAGCTCTTTGAACGGCAGCGCAAGGCGGAGGCGGAGAAGTTCGAGCGTGAAAAAGCCGCCGAGATCCGCAGGATCCACGCGGAGGCGGAGAAGTTCGAACGCGAGAAGGAGGCCGAGGCGCAGCGCGTACAGGCGGAGGCCGCAAAGTACGCGAAGATGCAGGAAGCCGAAGGCATCAAGGCGGTCGGCGAAGCGGAAGCTGCGGCGATCGAAGCCCGCGGCATCGCGGAGGCGGAAGCGCTCGAAAAGAAAGCCGAAGCGATGAAGAAGTACGGTCAGGCGGCGATGATGGAAATGATCGTGAAAGCGCTGCCCGAGATGGCGGCGTCGATCGCAAAGCCGCTCGAATCCATCGACAAGGTGACGATCATCGACGGCGGACACGGCGGCAGCGGCGTGGACTCGATGGGAAGCTTCGTCCCGAGCGTGCTTGCCCGCACGATCGAAACGATGAAGGAAGTCACCGGACTGGACCTTGTGGACATCATGAAAGCCGGTACCTACGACGCAAAGGTGAACCGCAACGTCACGGTGCAGGGCGATCCGCAGGGCGCGGTGAAAACCGTCCTGAACGAAGAATAACCGGACCATGCAAAAAGGATCCTCCCTCGCGGGGGATCCTTTCCTATCTCATAAACGTGCGCCTGAAGAGGCTCAGTCCCAGATGCGGTACGCCATCAGGAAGTGTTCCTGCCAGTACCTTCTCTTGGTGATATCGTTCTCCGTGATGCGGACCTTCCCGCTGGAGGACGACGCGTCGATCATGTGTCCGTCGCCGAGGTAGAAGCCGACGTGGCCGCTGTCCAGCGTTTCGCCCTGGAACACCAGGATGTCGCCGCGCTTCAGTTCGCTCATTGTATTGATGCGCTTGTATTTTGAGCAGGTACGCCAGATGATGCTGGTCATGTACCCCTGTTTGATTCCCGCCTGGTTCAAACACCAGTAAACGAAGCCGGAACAGTCGAACGCGTCCGGCCCCTTTGCGCCGCGCACATACGGACAGCCGAGCTTCGATTCCGCAATCTCGATCAGCTTTTCGACACCTCTGCGCTTGCCTTCCCGATCGGGCTTCGGCGTCGGCGTATTCTTCCCGGGCTTCGGCGTCGGCGTCTGTTTGTCGGCGGAAACCGCCGCTTCCTTTGCCTTGTCGCTGTTCAGGCGCTCCAGCGTATTTGCATCGATCTCGCCGTCCTGCGTGAGGCTGTTGCGCTTCTGAAACGCTCTCACAGCCTCTGCAGTGGTTTCTCCGTAATAACCGGTTACCTGATTCGAGCGGATGTAGCCGAGCTTATGCAGCAGGTCCTGCGCGTTCCTGACGGAGATCCCGCTCATGCCGATCCGCATCGCATAGGCGATCGCGTCGGCGGAGCGCATCAGCTCCGTCGTCGCGGGACCGAGACAGCCGTCGCGCACGAGACCGTTCGATTCCTGAAACAGCTTGACCGCCGAGACGGTCCTGTCGTCCATTTTGCCTTTGCACTCGTAGTTTTTGTCGAGATAGCCGAGGATCTGCAGCAGCTGCTGATAGGGGATGATACTGCTGTCCGCGTCGCCGGATTTGAAGTAATTGCCGATGACGCTGCCGGAATACAGCGTGTTCAGCGTCTTTGCCTCGACCTTGCCGTCCACCTTCAGCCGGTTCATGCTCTGAAACGTCCGGACCGCCGCCGCAGTCTTTTCGCCGAACGTGCCGTTGCGGCTTGCCGCGTCGAGGTAGCCGAGCTCATACAGCCGGTCCTGCACCTCTTTGACGTCGTCGCCCGTATCGCCCTCCTGCATCACAAACGTCTTTGCGCCGCCGTCGACGAGAAGCGCATAGGTCTGCTCGTTCAGCACGCCGTCCGGCGTAAGCCCGTTGTGCCGCTGGAAGCTCACAAGCGCGTCATACACCTGGTTTTCAAACGTTTCGGTCGGTTCGTCCGGATCCAGATACCCGAGATCCATCAGCTTTGCCTGCGTCTGAAGAATCACCGGATCGGAATCGCCCTTCCGGAAGGTTCTTCCGGAAAGATAATCGGTCTGCACCGTCGGCTCCGTCACGGAAACCGGCTCCGGCGTTTCCTCCGGTTCCGGTTCCGGCGTCGGTTCCGGCGTCGGTTCCGCCGTCTCAGGCGCCTGAACGGGTTCGACCTCTACGACCGTTTCGTCCTGCGCGTCCGGTTCGGCGGGCGCAGGGGTCGGCGTCTCCGCCGCCATGGGTTCCGGCGTGAAAGGATCCTGTGCTTCTGCCGTCTTTTGCCCGATCTGCGAGCGCAATAACAGCACGCCGCCCGCAGCGGCTGCGCCGATCAGCACGACCGCGGCGATCAAGATCAGGATGCTGCGTATTCTTTTTTGCTTCCGGCGGCGTTTTTTGCTGCTCTTGCCGGAGGATGAACGCGGTTTTTCCATGGTGCCTTCCTTATCTCATACGATAGCACGGAACTGTGTCGGAAATGCGGTAAAACTCAAAACAAATCAGCCTTGCGGATAGGTTGACAGCGCGGAAAGCAGCTCCTCTCGGATCTGCGCTCTGCGCCACGCCGGCGCAAGCAGCGTCGTGTGCTTGAGGTTGCCTACCAAAAACCGGTGTACCAGTTCCCACGGCGCGTCGATTTCCGCGCGGATCGTTTCACCCTCCGGACGCATGCGCACGGCGTCGCCGAACGAATCCAAAAGCTCCCCACCCAGATGTCCCGCGCAGAGCACGGTATGCGTCTCCCTGACGTCGGTATGGTAGATCGTGCGGTTCACATATGCCGCGACGTCCAGTCCGTCCCGGCACTCGATCAGCGTTTCTGCGCTGCGCGTGGGCTGATCGGTGACGGTCACGTTTTCCATGAGATCGCAGCGGTAGTGCAGCAGCCGTCCGTAGCCCGAGATGGATACGATCGCATAATAGTACCCGTCCGCGAGGAACAGCGCGTACGGCGAAACCATGAACGGCGTTTCCCGCTGCGGGACCTTTCTGCCGTCCGTCCCGACGACTGCGTAGAGAAAGCTGATCTGGACCCTGCGTTCGATCGCCTCCTTGATGCGGTCGAGCGTTTCGAATACTTCTGCGGACTGCCGTCCCGCGGCGGTTTCCGATACATAGACCGGAACCGGATCCTGCAGCCTTGCGATCTCCTCCTCCGAACGGTCGGATCGCGGCGCGCGAAGATACGCGTCCAGCGCGACGGGATTGTGTTCGTGCACGGCGCTGCCCGCGTCCGCCTTGAGATAGTACCCCTTGCCGTTCTCCTGGTAGGTGGAAAGCGGAAACCCCATCTCCTGCAGCAGCAGAAGATTGCGTCCGACCGCCTTGCGTTCGGCGATCATGCCGTAATCCGCCTCAAGATATTCGATGATATGCCGCGTGGACAGCGGATTTGCCTTGCCCGCGTGCTGCTCCAGCACTCTGAGAATGCAAAGCGACAATGCTTTTTTTCCCTTTGTTTCCGACATTGCGATCTCCCCTTAATCCTCGTAATAATCACCGCGCCGATAGTCGTACAAAACGCCTTCGTATTTCTTCGGCTCCTCGAGCACCTTGCCGCAGCCGATCGCGACGCACGCGACCGGATCCTCCGCAACGTAGCACGGAATGCCGATCTGCTCCGCAATATACTGATCCAGACCGAACAGCTGCGCGCCGCCGCCGGTCAGAACGATCCCGCGCGTCGCGATGTCGCCGGAAAGCTCCGGCGGCGTCTGTTCGAGCGTGTCCTTCAGCGCTTCCGCGATCGACAGAAGCGGTTCCGCAAGCGCGAACGTGAGCTCGTTGCTGCCGAGCTCCATCGAGATCGGAAGCCCGCCGCCGAGCGATCTTCCGTGCACCTCCATTTTGAGCTCGTCCTTGCGCGGAAACGCGGACGCATACGCGATCTTCAGCTCCTCCGCGGCGCGCGTGCCGATGACGACGCCGTGCTGCCGCTTGAGGTACCGCACGATGGCAGCGTCGAATTTGTCTCCGCCGACGCGCAGCGAATCATGCCGCACCGCCTTGCCCATCGAGGTCACGACCATGTCGCAGGTGCCCGCGCCGATGTCCAGAACGATGTTCGCCTTCGGCTCGGTGATGTCCAGCCCCGCGCCGATCGCCGCCGCCACGGGCTCTTCGATCAGGAAGGTGTAGCGCGCGCCAGCGCCCTCGGTCGTTTCAATGACCGCGCGCTTTTCGACCTCCGTCGCCATCGACGGGACCGCCACGACCGCGCGCGGCTTGAAGAAGATGCGGCTGCCGACGATGCGGTTGAAAAACAGCGTCAGCATGCGCTCCGTCGCATCGAAATTCGCAACCACGCCGTCCTGCATCGGACGGATGATCATCAGATTTTCCGGCGCTCTGCCGACAAGCTCCTTCGCTTCCTGACCGATCGCAACGAGCTTGCCCGTGCCGCGCTCCACCGCCGCGATGTTCGGCTCACGCAGCACGATACCCTTGCCGCGCACATACGCAAGCACGTTGCTCGTGCCGAGATCCAACCCGATATCCGATGAATGAAACAGTCCCATAAAGATCCTTTCGCCGATGGTACGGCATACTGTACTTGTACCATAATTGTACCATGTTGTTTTCCAAAACCAATGACGAAAGTGTAAACGAATATCTTGCGAAATGTGAATTTTCAAGCTATACTGGGCATATGGAAGAACAATTTGTCATCAGACAGGCGGAATTTGTCACAAGCTCCGGCACGGAGGGCAGCTACCCCGCGCCGCTTCCGTGCGAGATCGCGATCGTCGGAAAATCGAACGTCGGCAAATCCAGCCTCATCAACCGGCTCTGCAACAACCAGAAGCTCGCAAAGACCTCCGCAAGTCCGGGCAAGACGCGGCTGGTCAATTTCTTTCTGCTGAACAAGGCGCTGTATCTTGTCGACCTGCCGGGCTACGGCTTTGCAAAGGCGTCGAAGGCGGAACAGAAAAGCTGGGGCGAGCTTCTCGACCGCTACCTTTCGAGCGGGCGGGTGAAGCATATCCTGATGCTCATTGATATCCGTCACGCGCCGACGCAGGACGATCTGCAGATGTTCCGCTATCTGATCTATTACGGCATTCCCTATACGCTCGTCGCCACCAAGGCGGACAAGATCGCAAGATCCAAGTGCCGGCAGGAAGCGAACCGACGCGCAAAAGAGCTCGGCGCGCCGCCGTTTGCGATCCCGTACTCGTCGGAATCCGGCGAGGGAAAGGCGGAACTGCTGCAAAGAATCGGTCAGATCTTCCGGGATTGCATGCCGCGGGAAAAAGAATCTGCGGAAGAATGAAAAAAGGGGCTTGACAGGAGCCGTGTTCCTTTGCATACTATGCTGTGAAATCAACAAGCGAGGTATGATAAAACGGTATGCTCAAAAAATGCCCGATTTGTGAACTGAACTATATCCGCGGCACGGAGACCATGTGCCGCGTCTGCGCTGCAGAGCGTTCGAGACGCCACGCGCCCAAAGCGGAACCCGAGATCATCATGTGCAGCGAGTGCGGCGAGAATCCCGCGCTGCCCGGTCACGATCTCTGCGAGGAATGCCTGAAAGAACAGAAGCGTCAGGCGAACCTCGAAGTCCTTGCCGACAAGATCCGCGCCGACGAGGCGGAGGATCCTTTGGAAGAGGATCTTTCCGAACAGGACGGGGACGACGAATAAACCCTCGGTACGGTCTGATGAAAGCGCTTCTTTCGTCAGACCGGTTTATTTGCTTTCAAGTCCGCATCGCTTCCGAACATCATCCGAAAAGGTCTTTTGTTTATGCCCAATGTCTATGCCATCGGCGATCTGCACCTGAGTCTGTCCGTTCCGAACAAGGCGATGGACGTATTCGGCGCGCACTGGAAAGATCATGCCGCGCGCATCAGGGAAGCGTGGCAGGACACGGTCGGCGACGGGGATCTCGTGCTGATCCCGGGCGACATCAGCTGGGCGATGTACCTTTCCGACGCGATCGCGGATCTTGCGTATATCGGGGATCTGAAGGGGACCAAGCTCCTTCTGCGCGGCAACCACGACTACTGGTGGCAGAGCGTGACGAAGGTCCGCTCCGCGCTGCCGGAAGGCATGTTTGCCCTGCAGAACGACGTTTTCCGGTTCGGGGATCTGTACGTCTGCGGCACGCGCGGCTGGACGGTCCCGCAGTCGTCGCGCTTCAAGGAAAGCGCAGACCGCAAACTCTATGAACGCGAGCTGATCCGGCTCGATCTTTCACTGTCCGCGCTGCCGAAGAACGCCTTTGCGATCGGCATGCTGCACTACCCGCCGTTCGCCGAATCCGGCGAAAAGAGCGCGTTTGCCGAGCGCTTCGAGGCGGCGGGCGTGAAAACCGTCGTGTACGGACACCTGCACGGCGCGTCGCACCGCTACGCGTTTTCCGGCGAATCCGGCGGCGTCGTTTACCATGCGGTCTCCGCGGACTACCTGAATTTCATTCCGAAACAAATTCTCTGAATCCCGTCAGAACACGGAGCAGCGGAAACCCGCTCCGTTTTTTCATGCGCGATTCCCGGCGGATTTTCTTGCCAGATGCAGCGGAATATGATACGATATCCGCAGATTGACGGCGAAAGGAGTTCGGCATATGGGTATGATCGTGAACAGTACCGTCACCGTCTGGGGCGTAACGGGCTTTGTTCTGCTGTTTATCGTGCTGCTGCCGGTCATCGACAGAAGCGTAACCAAAAAACTCGGTCTGAATCCCGGTCCCGGAATCAGCGAAAACCCGAAAGCGGCTTCGCTTCTGAAACTCCGTCAGCTCGTGCTGTACGGCGTGTTCGCCCTGTACCTTGCTGCCTTTGCATTTATCGTGTTCTTTTCCCGGCAATCGGGGGACTCCTATCAGGTGCACGCCGCGCCGTTTCAGGATCTGGTGCATTCGATCAAAAACGAGTCCGGTCTCGCGGACGCGGTGCTTTCGATCTTCCGCGACGGAATCCGCACCGGGCTTTCCCGCATCCGGATCCTGCCGGACGACGTCATCCAGGTCTATCTCAATATCATGCTGTTTATCCCGATGGGCTATCTGCTGCCGTATGTGTTCGGATGGTTCCGGCAAAAGGTGCGGATACGTCCCGTGATCGCGTGCTTTCTGATCTCGTTTGCGACCGAAAACCTGCAGCTCATCTTCCGCCGCGGACTGTACGACGTCGACGACCTTCTCAGCAATACGATCGGCGGCTGGATCGGACAGCTCCTGTTCGTTTCCGTCGCGTTCGTCGTGACGCATCCCGACTGGCGGACCGAGCTTCACGCATACCGGAAATGGCGGCGCCACGCAAGGCACCGGACGCTGTATCCGTTTGCCAGGAAGATCGCGCTGTCCCGCACGACGCTGCTTGCGACGGACGAAAAAGCGGTGCGTGATTTTTATATGAACGCGCTTGGCTTCCGCGTTGCGAAAAAGATCGAGCATCCGGACAGCGAGGAACGGGAATTCCTGCTTGAAATGGGCAAAATGCAGATCGAAATGCGCTGCCTGAACCGTCCGGAGCCGCTGCCGCGGCAGAGTCTCACCATCACCGCGCGAAACCTCGAAAAGATCCGGGCGCGTCTTCAAAAGAACGGGATCGAACCGAGCGCGTTTTTCAACGACGTTTACACCGGCGTCCGCTGTCTGTCGTTTTCCGGTCCGGACGACATCCTGATCACGATCCTCGAACAGCCCTGATTTCCGGACAAAACCATCCGCAGGCAAACCGGACCGCAGACCGGAATGATTTGCATCATAAAAAGCGCACCGGCAAAAATCGCCGATGCGCTTGTTTTCTGATGCAGTTACTGCCCGTGATATTCCGGAACCAGCTCGCTTTTCAGGAAGCCGATCATATCCTCCAGTCCGCGCCAGCCGCTGTTTTCAAAAAACGTCCTGTTGATCGTGAGATCCATGAAAATCATCATGCTGGACCGTCCGCCGTCCAGATTGTACGCAACGGTGCAGCCGTAATCGAGAAGATTCTCCGTTGCCTCTGCCAGCGTTGATTTCCCGTATGCTGCCGCGATATGATGATACGGACAGATCGACGCCATCACCGTACGCATGGTGATGTCGTTATAGGAGAGCGGATGACCGGCTATATTCCGGGCTTCACCGTTCTCGATCAGCGCGGGACCGAACACCCACGTATCGCGGACGCCTTCCTTCAGCAGCGCATCGGCGGTCGTTTCATGCGGATCGATCAGACGCATGGAACCGTCCGGGAAAAATCCGAATCCGAGCTCGTTGTCTTCCTCCTTGCGGACAATGCCGCAGCGGATCTGAATGCCGTCCGCATTGTATCCGAATGTGTAGTAGTCGCCGGTCAGCGCAAACACGCACCGGTTCTGCCGCGCAACGATCCTTGCCCTTGCGGATCCTCTCGGCCTGTCGATCCCGCCTCCTGCAAGGATTCCGATCGGCGGATTGCCGTAGGTGCAGATCAGGTCGGCGCGCGTCGGCTTGCATTCGTATGCCGCATCATAAGCCGCGACGATGCAGCCGTCGCCGTTATAGTACAGCCAGGGACCTTCCTTTTCGTCCCCGATGTAAAGATATTCCGATTCCTTGCCGCGCTTGCCTTCCGGTAGCTCGTTTGTCGTCCCCGTGTTGAATACGGCGATCCCGTTGACGCCGTGCCGGTCGTGTCCGTCCGCGCCGGTCGTGATGACCCGTCCGTCGCCGAGCAGCGCAACGGTGTGCCAGAGCCCCGCGGACATGCCGATCACTTCCTGCCAGTCGGAAACGTCGCACTGCCCGCAGGCGTTGTCGCCCGCCGCAAGCAGTCTGAAATCGGCGGTCAGACCGAGCGTAAAGTTTCCGCCGCAGCAGATCCGGACCACGTTCTGCCAGTCGGAAACGTCGCACTGTCCGAAGCTGTTGTCGCCCGTTGCGGAGACATGTCCGTCGCTGTGCAGCGCAACGGTATGCCGCAATCCCGCTTTTACGGAAACGACGTCCGTCCATTCGCCGACCCGACACTGTCCGTCCGCATCAAGTCCCGCCGCAACGACGGTCCCCTGTTCGGTCAGACCCGCGCTGTGGAACGCGCCGCAGGCAACTTCTTTGATCCCGGTCCATTCTTCGACGGCGTCGCGTCCGTACTGACCGGCGCCGAGATTGGTGACGGTGCCGTTCCGATGCAGGATCAGCGCATGGTTCAAACCGAGATCCGCGCCGACGGCGTCAGAAATTGCCGCCGCCTGTTTTTCCGCGCCGAGCGTATCGCCCAAAAGCTCCGCATGTCCGTCACGCAGACGGATGAAGGAGAAGAATCCGCCGATCAAGGTATCATCCGGCGTAAACGCCGTCTTCAGCTCATCGTAGCGGCGGTCTCCCGTGAGCGTCGGCTCTTCGCCGAGTACCAGAGAATACCATGCGCCCGCATGAACCGCGCCGGCGTACTGTTCGCGCAGCCCGGTCAGCTTTTCGATCCACGCCGCGTCGAGTTCGTTCTGCACAGCCGTACGCAGCGCGTCGTCGGTGACGGAAGAAAGCAGTTCAAACGCCCGATCGTGTTCCAGTCCGTCCAGCGCGGTCCGCGCTTCGGCAACCAGCGCGCGGTCTTTTTCCTCCACGATCTGTTTTTCGATCTCGGCGATCAGCTCCTGCCGCAGTCCGGACTCCCGAAGAAGCGCGATCGCCTCCTCCAGCCGTCCTTCCTCCCGCGCGGCAAGCGCTTCCTCCAGCTTTCTCTGCCGTTCCATCTCGGCGGAAACCTGTTCGGAGCGCTCCGGATCGAGCTGCGCCTGTTCCAGCAGCTGCAGCGCTTCGTCCAGACTGCCCTGTTCCTCGGCAAGGATCGCGCGGCACAGCAGATCGCGCCGACGGAGCTCCTCCGCGAACGTTTCCGGCACGCCCGGATTTTTCGTACGGGCGGACACCTTTTCGATCAGATCTAGATCGGACACCTGATACGCGCCGTCGTCGGTCTCCAGAAGCGCGTCGATGCAGCAAAGAACGCCGTGCGCGCCGATCTCCGGATACTGCTTTCCGTATCCCAGAAACGACAGCGGATACTGTTCAAGCAAAGCGCCGTAAGCATCGATCGCTTCCGCATGGCTGCCCTCGGAAAACAGCCTGTTCGCAGTCTCTTCCGCACTGCTGAGCTTTCGTTTTTCGTACCAGATAAAGATACCGCCCGCAAGGATCAGAACTGCGAGCGCGACGGAAATCGTCAGAATAATACGCTTTGTCTTCGAATGTTTCATAGTATTGTTTATTGTAATAAAAAGCGGGAAAAAAGTCAATATATCGTCGTTTTTCGCAATCCGTTCCCGGCATTCCGCTGCGAAAAAATGCTGCGCAGGCAGACAAAAAGCAGGCACGGTTTCGTGCCTGCCGTATATTTGCCGATACAACGAATGCCTGCTTACGCTTCGTCGACGGGCGCTTCGTCCGATTCTTCCGATACTTCCTCCGGAACGGCTTCGTCCGCCTCCTCCGGCTCCGGAACGGTCATATCGTCTTCGCGGAACACCTGAAACGGCTCGCCCTTTTTCCATCTGCGCGCAAGGAGCAGGATCAGAACGCCCGCAAGAAGGATCGCGATGCTGATCCACTGCGAGGTATAGAGCGGACCGAACTTGCCGCGCTCCGCGTCGCCGCGGAACATCTCGATCACGAACCGCCATACCGCGTACAGGACGAGATACCAGCCGGTCGTCGTGCCGAGGTGCTTTTCCTTCCGGAAGATCAGAACCAGCACGGCGCAAAGCACGAGCAGGAAGATCGTTTCCATCAGCGGCACAGGCAGACGCATCGTGCCGTCGAGGTACTTCACCGCGCAGGCGCCGCCGTAGGTGCAGAGCCCGAACTGGCTCGTTTCGCCGGTTTCGAGTCCGTAGCAGCAGCCGACGAGCAGACAGCCGATCCGCCCGAACGCGTGCGCCACGCAGAAGCACGGCGCCATGAGGTCCGTGAACTCAAAGAAGTTCTTTTTCTTTTTCCGAGCGGTAAGCGCGATCCCGAGGATGCCGCCGATCAGCCCGCCGTAAAAGACCATGCCCGACATCAGAAGATCCAGAAGCCCCTTGAAGAAGCCGTTTGAAAACGCGTCCTTAAACACGTCCGGCGTCACGATCCAGTAGAGGACCTTCATGCCGACGAAGCCCAGCAGCACCGCCGAAATGATCGCGTCGACGACTTCGCCGTTCCAGTCCAGCGCGGATTTTTTCCGGAGAAGCCAGCTTAAAAACACGGCAAGGATCGCGCCGACGAGCACGCATGCGCCCATCGCCGGCACGCCGAAACTGCCGATTCTGAACAAATAGGTACCGAGCATACAAATACTCCTTTCGCGGCGCTCCGCCGCTTTTCGGTAGATATTCAGTTTATCATATCCTGAAATTCTTGTAAAGCAGTTGACAAAGCATGCAAAAAAGTTATATCCTATTATATCTATCGGGCAACCGATGAAAGGAGCATTTCATGGCAGATTTTTACGATTTCAACGCCGTTGAAAAGAAGTGGCAGGCGTACTGGGATGCGCAGCACTGCTTTGAGGCGGAGAAGGACCATAGCAAACCGAAATTCTACGCACTGGTCGAGTTCCCGTATCCGTCCGGCGCGGGCATGCACGTCGGGCATATCAAGGCGTATACGAGCCTGGAGGTGCTTTCCAGAAAGCGCCGTATGCAGGGCTATAACGTGCTGTTCCCGATGGGCTTCGACTCGTTCGGTCTGCCCGCCGAGAACTACGCGATCAAGACCAACACGCATCCGCACGACATCACGACCGCGAACATCGAGCATTTCAAGGATCAGATGAAGCGCGTCGGCTATTCGTTCGACTGGACGCGCGAGATCGCCACGTCCGTTCCCGATTACTACAAGTGGACGCAGTGGATCTTCCGGAAGCTCTTCGACCACGGGCTCGTGTTCCGCGCAAAGACGCTCGTCAACTACTGCCCGAACTGCAAGGTCGTCCTTAGTAACGAGGATTCGCAGGGCGGCAAGTGCGACGTGTGCCACAGCGACGTCGTGCAGCTTAGCAAGGACGT
>CAMPAN010000037.1 GCA_946631895.1 uncultured Clostridia bacterium | reverse complement strand
GCTTTTCCGCAATCAGCGCGGGACCGCCGTCCTTCGGCTTGCCCATGCCGTCGAAAACACGGCCGAGCATGTCGGGCGCAACGTCGAGCTCGATGGAATGACCGAGGAAACGCGCTTTGCTGTTCGAAATGCGGAGACCCTGAGAGCCCTCGAAGAGCTGCACCATCGCCTTATCGCCGTTGATCTCCAGAACACGGCCGCGACGGATGTTGCCGTCCGCCTGTTCGATCTCGACCAGCTCGTCGTACTTGACGCCCTCGACGTCCTTGACCAGCATCAGCGGGCCGACGACCTCGGAAATGGTTCGATATTCTTTACGCATCAGAACTGTCCTCCTTCCGTCAGCGCCGTGATCTGTTCGGTCATATCCTTCATGATCGCGTTGTACTCGTTCTCCGCCTCCGCTTCGGGCACGTATTTCAGTCTGCCGATGCGTTCACGGACCGGAAGCTGCATCAGCGCGCGGAACGAGGCGTCCTTGTCGAGCGCTTCGAGATTCTTTTCGTAGTTGGTCATGATCGCCTTCAGCATCATGAACTGCTTCTTCGGCGAGGTGTAGGTATCGACCTCGTGGAACGCGTTCTGATGCAGATAGTCCTCGCGGATGCTGCGCGCCGCTTCGAGCGTCAGACGGTCCTTGAAGGACAGTGCGTCGATACCGACCAGTCGAACGATCTCATCCAGTTCGCTCTCGACCTGCAAAAGATGCATGGTGCGGGAAACGAGATTCGACCATTCGCTGTTGACCTGATTGTTGAACCACGGGGACAGACGGTCCTGATACAGGGAATACGACTGCAGCCAGTCGATCGCCGGGAAGTGACGTGCATACGCAAGCTTGGACGAAAGTCCCCAGTAAACTTTGACGATACGCAGCGTCGCCTGTGAGACCGGCTCGGAAATGTCGCCGCCCGGCGGGGAAACTGCGCCGATCGCGGTAACCGCGCCCTGTCTTCCCTCGCTGCCGAGCGTCTTTACGCTGCCTGCACGCTCATAGAACTCCGCAAGACGCGAAGAAAGGTACGCCGGGTAGCCTTCTTCGCCGGGCATTTCTTCAAGACGGCCGGACATTTCGCGGAGCGCTTCCGCCCAGCGGCTCGTGGAGTCCGCCATGATCGCGACTTTGTAACCCATGTCGCGGAAATATTCCGCGATCGTGATGCCTGTATAGATGGAGGCTTCACGCGCTGCGACCGGCATGTCGGACGTGTTTGCAATCAGCACCGTACGCTTCATCAGCGACAGTCCCGTTCTCGGATCCTTCAGTTCCGGGAACTCCATCAGAACGTCCGTCATCTCGTTGCCGCGCTCGCCGCAGCCGACATAGACGATGATGTCCGCATCCGCCCATTTCGCGAGCTGGTGCTGCACGACCGTCTTGCCGCTTCCGAACGGACCGGGAACCGCTGCGACGCCGCCCTTGGCAACCGGGAACAGCGTGTCGATGACGCGCTGACCCGTGACCATCGGCTCGTTCGGTGCGAGCTTCTCTGCATACGGTCTGCCCTTTCTGACCGGCCACTTCTGCAGCATCGGGATCATGATTTCTTTGCCGTCCTTCTCGATCTTCGCAATCGGCGTGACGATATTCGCTTCGCCCTCGAAGATCCACGTCAGCTTGCCGGATACATTCGGCGGCACCATGATCTTGTGCAGAACCGCCTCGGTCTCCTGTACGGTGCCGAGGACGTCTCCGCCGACGAGTTCGTCGCCGACCTTGGCCGCGGGAACGAACTCCCAAAGCTTTTCGTGATCCAGAGAATCGACGGTGATGCCGCGGGTAATGCGGTCGCCCGCCTGCTCGCGGATCTTGTTCAGCGGACGCTGAATGCCGTCATAGATGGATTCGATGAGACCCGGCGCAAGCTCGACCGAAAGCGGCGCGCCGGTCGAATACACCGGTTCGCCGGGGCCGATGCCGCCGGTTTCCTCGTAAACCTGAATGGACGCCTTATCCTCGCGCAATTCGATGACTTCGCCGATCAGATGCTTGTCGGAAACACGGACGACGTCGAACATCTGGACGTCTGCCATGCCGCTTGCCACGATCAACGGCCCCGAAACCTTTACGATAGTACCTTGCATACTCTTTCTCCTGTTATGAATTGCTCAAAATATCCAAACCGACCGCCTTTTCGACGTTTTCCTTGATCGCGCGCATGCCGATGCCCTGCGTTCCTGACACATCCGGGATCGGTATGATCGCCGGATACGGTTCCCCCTGAAACTCACGGATCGTTTCCTCGCATGCGGGATAGTATGTTTCCGTCACATACACGACGGCATATCCCAGACGTGCAAGACGATGCAGCGTTCTGTTCGCCTGTTCGCCGTCCGTAACGTCGTAATCCTCGATCCCGACCGCTTTGAACAGCAGAATGGAATCACGGTCTCCGATGACCGCGCACTTACCGTTCGCCATACAGCTTCACCAGCCTTTCGCGGATCACGCTGTCGCCGATGCCGTTGCGTTTTCCCGTAACGATCAGACGCACCGCCTTGCCCTCGCGTTCCTTCGCAAGATAGTACCCCACGATCGGATAGATCGTTTCGCTTTCGTACTTGTGTTCCGAAAGCAGCGAAACGAGATAATTATCCCGCGCTTTTTCGAGCTCGGAAATATTGCCCGTGCGCTGCATCGCGTTCAAGCCGGCAAGAAGCGCACTTTCACAGACGCTGTCTCCGAGAACTCTGTTCAGCGATTCGAAGGACAGCTCGTACGCGTTATAGAGATCGCGATACTTCACGCCCGCTTCCGGAAGAATCACCTCGTCGAGCGTTTCGATCGACGCGCCCATTGCGCGAAGGCGCAAAAACGTCAGCACGTTGTTAAAGTCCGCTTCCGCACGGAAATACTGCGAAAAAACCGGATGCTTTGCAGACGCTTTCAATGCGTGCGCATAGTATGCGCGGTCGAGCGCGATCGAGATTTTCTGCGGTTCCACACGGATCTCCAGCCGTTTTTCCAACGCGTTCAACGCATCGCGGAGCGCTTCCGGCAGTTCGTCGTACTGTTTATCCTTGACCATCGCCGTCAGCGTCTCTTTCTCATAAAGTCCGCCGGGCGTAAACACCGTATCGCTCTGATTCAGAAGACGTGCTTTCAGAAGCACCTTCAGATTCTGCACGTCCGCGCGAAGAAGGAACAGATCGGTGATTGCAGGATTCGGAGAAAGCTCCTTTACTTCCTGCATCGCGTCCGTCATTTCGCGCTCGATCATGCGCTCCACATCCGCTTCCGTCGCATCGGAAAGATTGCCGTATCGAACATCGGAAAGCGCTCGCATCGCATCCGAAGCGGAACCGTCCAGCATACGCTGAACCGTCTGCGGCTCCAAAAGCCGCTTGTTCAGCGCAGACAGCCTCGCACATGCGTATGCATAACTCGGTTGCGGCATAAGCCTTCTCCTCTCTTACCGAAATAGGATCTTCGCGACGTTGGTTTCCTCCGCGTCACGAAGCTCTCTCAAGATCGCCTTCATCGAACAATCCTTCTCGTAACCGCTGCCGAGCAGAACAAAGCCCGCTTCCGCGTCGGCATCCTGTTCGGACAGATTCACGGAAAAAGGCAGCCTTGCGATCACGCGGCGAAGCGCTTCGCGATCCACCTTTGCCGGCTTCACGGTGTCGTTCGCCTTCGCTTCTTTTTTCAGAATCGAAAGGAACATTGCCTCCCGCCTGTCATTGGACAGCGCAAGCATTCTGTGATACGCTTCTGTAAACACGCTGTCCAGAAGCACGCGTTTTGCACGCAGCGTTTCCTTGCGTCCGTCCAGTTCCGCACGCGTCCGGCAGCCGTTCAGTATGACACTGATCTGCTGATCACGGACCTTCTGCGCCTGTGCGGCTTTCTTTGCGATCTCTGCGTCCCGGGATTCACGGATGCCGCTTGCTGAAGCCTCGGCGTCGGCAAGCACCTTTCCGGCCGCTTCCTTTGCGTCCGCCAGGATCCTGTCGATGAGGTTTGCTGCACTCTCGTTTCCCATACCGTGCCTCGTTTCTTACATGATGCCGAAGACAAGCAGGAAGGAGATGAGCAGGGACAAAACGGCGTAGGTCTCGACCATGATCGCCATGACCATGCCCTTACCGCTTTCGGTGGGCTTCTTCGCGACCATGTTGATGCCGGCAACGGCGACTCTGCCCTGATAGATCGCGGAGATCAGACCGCCGAACGCAATGGGAAGACTTGCCAGGAAGAAACGAATCCCGAGCGCGGTGTTTGCCTCGAGCGCCGCAAGCTTCGCCGCATCGCCCATCAGACCGGAATTGCTCATAATAACGATGGCGATCAGAAGGCCGTAGATGCCCTGCGTACCGGGAAGAAGCTGCAGGAGCAGGCACTTACCGGAAAGATCCGGATTCTCCGAAACGACGCCCGCAGACGCCTGACCCGTGATACCGACGCCGATCGCGGAACCGATACCTGCCATTAATGCTGCAATGACCGCACCAGCGGTGGCCCAAATTGCACCCCAATTCATGTTGTTTGTTTCTCCTTTACCTTAATAGATTTTATTTGGTTACCTGAACGTGTTTTGTGTTATAGGAAAGCGGTCGGAATTCCTTTCCGCCGGATTCGTAGAACTTACCGTAGAATTCAACGTACTGCAGTCTCGCGCAGTGCACGAACGCGCCGAGCGCGTTGATCGCGACGTTAAACGTGTGCAGAAGGACGAGCAGGATGATGCTGCCAATCGCGCCGATGACCTTCATGACGGGATTCGATGCGCCGGCAAGCATGCTGCAGAGCATGTTGAAGACCTGTCCGATGACGCCGGTCGCAATGCCGAGCGCGAACAAACGCGCATAAGACAGGATATCCGCCAGAACGCTCGTGACGTCATACAATCCGCCGAGCCCGCTCGTCAGCCGTTTCAGCGGGTTGCGCTTCCCGCGTCCCTTGAACAGAACGACGAGCAGCGCGCCGACGCCTGCAGCGATCAGCGCAGGCATGGTGACGGATTTCGGCAACGGAATCGTGAATCCGGCCATGTTCGCTATGGCGGGGAAGAATCCGATGACCAGTCCGAGCGTGATCAATACCCATGAGATCTGATCGAACACCGCGGTCTGCCAGTCTCCCTGACGGAATTTATCATACGCGCCGACAAGATAGCCCGCAACGATGTGCAAAATGCCGAGCCCGAAGCAAAGTCCGAGCATGATCATCGGATTGCTCATGGGATCAAGCAGCATCGGGAAGATGCCGAGCTTTTCAAAGAGCTGCGAGATCTGATCGAAAACGCCTCCGAGCGCGATCGTGGACGCAGACGCTTTGGTGATGCCGAAGAACGAGCCGGTGAGAACGCCCCAGACGATCGTGGAAAGACCGCCCCAGAACAGCACGCGGGAAATGCCCGCGCTCATGCCGGTCGGCTTTTTCTTTTTGATGTAGAGCAGCGATCCGAGCATCAGCAGAATGCCGTACCCGGTGTCGGAAAGCATCAGACCGAACAGCAGGATGTAGAACGGCGTCATATACGGCGTGCCGTCGATCGTGCCGTAGGCGGGACGCGAATACAGCGTCTGAACCTCCTCAAACGGCTTTACGAACCGATTGTTCTTCACCACGGACGGCGGTTCCTCGCCTTCTGCCGGGTCGCGCGTTTCGAAACTGTACGCGTCGGTGACGGAACGGATCGTCTCCTCCGTCTTCTCGACTTCGTCCTCTCTGATCCAGCCTTCGAGCACAAATGCGCTTGCGGTGTACGCAAGATCGCTGTTCGCGCTGAGACGGTCCGCGTCGATCGTTTCGGCGTCCAGCGCGTTCTGCAGCGTTTCGATGGTTTCGCCATGCGCTTCGAGCTTGCTCTGCGCTTCCGCATACGCTTCGTCGATCTCGACGATTCTGCGCTCGAGCGATTCGATCGCTTCACGCGGCGTTCCCTGCATCTTCGGGAACACGTAGTCCTGCCAATCGACCGACTTCAGGAAGGTCTGCACGATCCGCGCGTCGTCTTCTTTCGAAGCAAGAATCGTCGGCACCGTGGAACTGTCGCTCAAAAACTCGGCTTCCAGGTATTCCTGTTCCTGTACGCGCTGCACGTCCTTTGCGGCAAGAAGCCCGACGAAATAATGCACGCGCGCCGTGTTCCTGACGGCGTCCATCGGAACGGTCATCGGCACCCAAGGTTCCAGCGAAGCGCGCAGCGACGCCGCCTTCTCCCGTTCGGCAAGAAGGTGTGCCTGCGTGTGCAGAAGCTCTTCGATCTCATCGGTCGTCTGAACCGCCTTCGGGATGTATTCCCGCATGCCGGAAAGCGTCATCTCACGCTTTTGGGGCGATAGGAAGCCCGCTTTCTTTGCATAAGGCTTGACCGCGCTGATCGATTCGGAGAGCTTTTGAATCCGCGCATTGACTGCGTCGGTTTCGCCGTTCGCCGTATCGCCGTCCGCGAGCTTTATGATCTCGACGGTTCCGATCTTCTGCAGCGCATTGAGGATGTCCTCCTGATCCGATTTCAGCGCGACCAATGACAGGCGCTTCATCGATACGATCATACCGTTAAGTCAATCCTTTCCATTAAATATGCGACCGCTTCCGGAACGTTGATGCGTGATCTGTCGATCAGCTTTTCGGTTTCGGTCCGCGCTTTTTCGGTGACCTCTTCGGCAATGCCTTCGCCGTCCGTCTGCGCAGCCTTCAGCATTTCCGCCGTGTGGATCCGCTCAGATTCGGCGGCGGCGACGATCGCGTCGTCCGCCTCGGTCCTTGCCTTTGCAACACGTTCCCTTGCGGTGCGGTTTGCTTCCTCGAGAATCGCGTCCGCCTGTTTCTCCGCTTCCGCGATCCGTTCCATGATACTGGTCATAGACTTCTCCGTTCCGATTTTTTATTTGGTGCCGAACAGACGGTCGCCCGCGTCGCCGAGACCCGGAACGATGTATCCGTGCTCGTTCAGCTTTTCATCAATGCATGCGACATAGATATCGACATCGTCGTAAACCTTGCGGATGGCTTCGATTCCTTCGGGCGCCGCAAGCAGGTTTACGAGGCGGATGCTCTTTGCGCCGCCTTCTTTCAGAACGCGGATGCCCTCGATCGCGGAATTGCCGGTTGCCAGCATCGGATCGACCAGGATCGCGTCGCGTTCTTCGATGTCATACGGAAGCTTGCAATAGTAGCTCGTGGGCTTCAGCGTATCGGGATTGCGGTACATGCCGATATGCCCCATCTTTGCATTCGGGATCATGTTCATCATGCCGTCCGCCATGCCGAGACCCGCTCTCAGGATCGGGACGATGGCGATCTTTTCGTTTGCCAGCACTTTGAACGTGCTCTTGCAGATAGGCGTTTCGATCTCCGCGTCGATGAGCGGAAGATCGCGCGTGACTTCATAGCACATCAGCATCGCAAGCTCGCTGACGAGCTCACGGAATTCTTTGTTGCTTGTGTTCTTGTCACGCAGTCTGGACAGTTTGTGCTGTACAAGAGGATGGTCGATAACGGTAACTTTCATGCTTGCTCCTTCCCCGCTTCATAGGCGGTAATGATTCCGATTCTTCTCGCATGTCTGCCGCCTTCGAATTCGGTCGACAGCCATACGTCGGTGATTTCCAATGCCAAAGAGAGCGGAATGATTCCCGCTCCCATTGCCAAAACATTTGAATCGTTGTGTCTTCTGGTCATTTCCGCAGACTTGAGATCGCCGCAAAGCGCGCAGCGAATCCCGCGGACTTTATTCGCCGCGATGGACATGCCGATGCCTGTGGTGCAGATGACGATGCCGCGATCGACCTTTCCGTCACGCACAAGCTCCGCCGTTTTGATGCCGAATTCCGGATAATCGACGCTTTCGGTGCCGAAACATCCGCAGTCGATCACTTCATGTCCCTGCGAAATCAGATGCTCTTTGACGGCTTCCTTATATGCGTAGCCGCCGTGGTCGGATCCGATAGACAATTTCATAAATGCGTATACCTCCTCCGATCATTCCAAATGATTATATCAAATTTCCCACTGTTTGTACAGAGGCGAATTTCATCTTTTTCGCAAGTCTTTCAGACCGTCTCGCGCGAAAAGCCTGCCGCGCGCAAAAGTCGGTTCATGAACGCCAGTCCGGTCTCTTTTGTGTCGACGCCCTCCGCAAGAATGACGTCGCAATGTGCGCCGACGTCCCGCAGAAGCCGGAACAGGTTCGCGCAAAGCGATTCGGGATCCTCACGATCGCCGAGACAGTACGCATTCAGGTTCCGGTAGCTTGCCATCGTCTGCTCGGTGCCGAGAATCGCGACGGTTCTGCCCTCCGCTTCGTAATCGTAATACAGCGCGCGGATCCGCTTAGCCGCAGGCTTCGGCTCGCCCTCGACCACGTGTACGTCCGCGTCCGGCGCATAATGCTTGTACTTCATACCGGGTGACGCGGCAACTTCGCGCTCGCCGAGCGGATTCAGAATGCTCGGCGCAAGGCGGACCGGTCCGATGACCGCTTCGAGCATTTCACGCGTAATCGCGCCGGGACGAAGAATCGTCGGCTCTCCGACCAGCGACAGCACTGTCGACTCCACGCCGTATCTGCACGGACCGCCGTCCAGGATCAGCGGGATCCTGCCGTCCATATCGGCGAGCACGTGCTCCGCAGTCGTCGGACTCGGTCTGCCCGAACGGTTTGCGGAGGGCGCTGCGATCGGCACCCCGGATTTCTGGATCAACAGCCTTGCGGTCTTGTCCGCCGGCATGCGGATCGCAACGGTTTCCAGCCCCGCCGTGACCTCGTACGGAACTTCGTCCGCCTTATTGAAGATCATCGTCAGCGGTCCCGGCCAGAAAGTATCCATCAATGTTTTGGCGAGTTTCGGGGTATGCGCCCAGATTTTTGTCACATCGTTCTTCTTGGCGATATGGAGAATCAGCGGGTTGTCGTTCGGACGTCCCTTTGCCTCGAAAATACGGTCGACCGCTTCACCGTCCATGCCGTTTGCGCCGAGCCCGTAAACCGTCTCGGTCGGAAACGCGACCAGCTCGCCGTTTTTGATCAGTTCCGCGCCGAGGGTCGTTCCGGCGTCCTCCATGCGGACTGTCGAGATCACTTCCGTCTTCATACGTCCGCCTCCCCGGATAGCTTTGCCGTGCGCTCCGCAAGCGTCAGCGCGTCGATCATTTCATCCATATCGCCGTCCAGAAACTGCTCAAGTTTATAAAGCGTCAGCCCGATGCGGTGATCGGTAACGCGGCTCTGCGGGAAATTATAGGTGCGGATACGTTCGCTGCGATCTCCCGATCCCACCATGCTCTTCTTCCGGTCCGCAAGCTCGGCATGCTGTTCGGAGGCAAAATGCTCATAAAGGCGGCTCTTCAGAAGCCGCATCGCCTGCTCCTTGTTCTGCAGCTGGCTGCGTTCGTTCTGGCATGCAACCACGATCCCGGTCGGAATGTGCGTGATGCGGATCGCAGACGATGTCTTGTTGACGTGCTGTCCGCCCGCGCCGCTCGACCGATACGTGTCGATCCGGAGATCGGAATCCTTGATCTCGATATGGATATCGTCAACCTCCGGCATGACCGCGACCGTCGCCGCGCTCGTGTGGATGCGTCCCTGCGATTCGGTCTCCGGCACACGCTGGACCCGGTGTACGCCGCCCTCAAACTTCAGCCGCGCATATGCGCCGCGCTTTCCGGAGACGGACAGAATGATTTCCTTGACGCCGCCGAGCTCGGTAACATTCTCGGAGATCGTCTCGGTCCTGAAGCCGTGCCGTTCCGCATAGCGAAGATACATCCTCAGAAGATCCGCGCCGAACAGCGACGCTTCCTCGCCGCCCGTGCCCGCGCGAATCTCCAGAATGATTCCGCGGTCATCGTTTTCGTCCTTCGGGAGCAGGAGCGCTTTGAGTTCGTTCTCCTGTTCCGCAAGCGAGGCTTCGAGCGTCGTCAGTTCTTCCTCGATCAGCGCTTTCATTTCGGGGTCCTGCTGCTCCGAGAGCAGCAAACGGCAGTCGTCGCGTTCCGCGGTCGTCTTCTCGTAACGGTCAAATGCCGTGACGATCTCGCCGAGCTCGGCATGCTCGCGCGACAGCGCAGTAAACGCTTCGCGATCGTCCGTTGCACCGGGCGCCGCAAGCGCTTCCGTTAAGGCTTCATAGCATTCTTTACACTTCTTCAGTTTCTCTATCATCGTTTTTCACCACGATCACGCGCGGACGACCGCCGTAATCCGATATACATTCACAGGATGCAAAAAGCGCGGATACCGCTTTCCCCTGCGTCATCCCGATCTCCAGAAGCAGCGTTCCGCCGGGCTTCAGATACCGCAGGTATTCGTTTGCGATCCGGCGATAGAAGTCCAGTCCGTCCGGACCGCCGTACAAGGCGATCTCGGGTTCAAAGCACAGGCTCCTGTCCCGCGCGTCCATTTCCTCCTTTGAAAGATACGGCGGATTCGAGACGATCAGGTCGAACGTCCCTTCCACGCCGTCGAACAGATCGCTCTGAACCGTCCTGACGGAAACGCCGTTTCTGCGGGCGTTGCGCTCCGTCAGTTCCAGCGCGTCCCCGCTGAGATCCGCGGACGTCACGTTTGCGCTGCCGCAAACCGCCAGCGCAATGCCGATGCACCCGCTGCCGCAGCAGAGATCCAGCACGTCGCGTTTCTCCGCTTTCAGCAGTTTCAGCGCCGTTTCGACAAGCGTTTCCGTGTCCGGACGCGGGATCAGAACGGATTCGTTGACATAGAACGGCAAACCGTAAAACTCCCATTCACCGAGCACATACTGCAGCGGCTCACCGGTAAGCCTGCGCTCTATCAGCGGTTTCAATGCTCTTGCATCTGCCTCGGACAGCTCCTGATACGGCGAATGGAACCCGCTTGCGCGCAGCAAAAACGACGCCTCCAGCCGGGCGTCCTCTCCGGCGACCGGTTCAAGAAGCGCCGCGATCTGCTGTTCCGCTCTGCGAACGATCATTTGTCCGCTTCCTCTGCGGCATTTTCCTGCGGCACGGCAGGCGCAGGTTCCGGATCGTCCGGTTTCTCCGGCTTCGGCTGCACCGCCTTTTCGTCGAATTCCAGATCGCCCTTCGGCGGGTGCAGCGCAAGCCCGAACGACGCGATCGCGACCTCGAGCATGTCCTCGGTCGGCTCCTTGGTGGTCAGATGCTGCAGTGCAAGTCCCGGCGCGCGCACGATGCGGCAGAACAGGTTTTCATGCTTTGCAGCCGCCTTCAATACTTCATAGGAGATCCCCGCGATCGGCAGGATCAGAACGATCCGCGCAAGACGGAACAGGAAGCTGTTCAGCTTGCTTGCGTCGTGCCATACGGTAAAGCCGGGAATCAGCGTGCACAGCGCGGACACGACGGTGGTCACAACGATCGAGACCGCCATCGTCAGGAACAGATAATTCGTGCCGCAGCGCGGGTGCAGGCGCGTGCATTTCGCCGCGTTCTCCGGCGTCATCGGAAGCTCGGCTTCATAGCAGGCAATCGTTTTGTGCTCCGCGCCGTGATACATGAATACGCGCCTGATATCCTTGATCTTGGAGATGCCGTAGATATACAGCAGAAAGATCACAAGCCGCACAAGTCCCTGTACGACCGCGCTCCAGACCGCGCTCATTTTGCCGAAGATCAGCTCCAGAAGGGAGATGATCCCGATCGGCAGCAGGAAAAACAAGCCAATCGCAAGGACGACGGCGAGCACGATCGCGACCCATTTCACGACGTCCATCGCGGATTTGTTGAAACGTTTCGCAAGCCACTTCTCGAACTTCGACGGTTCCTCCTCTTCCTCGCCGAGCATCTCCGCCGCGCGGGTGGTGATGCTCATGCCGTCGGACAGCGCGTTGAAGAACGCGTAAACGCCGCGCACCACCGGCCACGTCGGGAACGAGCCTTTTTTGTATCTGGTTCTTTTATGATGAAATTCCTTTGCGAGCGATCCGTCGCCGCGGCGCACGACCAATGCCGTTCCCTTTTCGGAACGCATCATGACGCCTTCGATCACCGCCTGCCCGCCGATATCGGTCCGTTTCATATCTGCCATCCTTTGTTCATTTGGAGAGAGTATACCACAGGTTTAGAGCCGTTGCAACGGCTTCACAAGGATTTCACGATTGATTGCCTGTCACAGCGGGCAAAAGCACGGCGCGGCATTTCTTCAGATCCACCCGTCCGTCCGGCAGGAACGGAATCCCCTCCCGTTCGAGCAGCATTCTGCGCACGGGCGCAAAATCTCCGCCTGCGATCGATCCGTCCGCCATCACCACGCGATGCCACGGAAGCTGCTCCGGGCAGACGCGCATGGCAAAGCCGACAAACCGCGCGCGGCGCGGATACCCGATCGCCCGTGCGATATCGCCGTAGCTTGCGACCTGTCCGTACGGGATCTTTGCAACGGTCTCATAGACCGATTGAAAAAACGACTCCGCCATATCAGATCCCGAGTGCGGTCCGAAGATCCGAAGCCGTCCGGAAGACCGAAACGCCGCAGCGGGAAAGCACGTCAAAGGACTGATGCCCGCCCGCAAGCAGCACGCACGGACAGCCGACGGCGCGCGCGACCTCGACGTCGTGATCGGTGTCGCCGATAAAAAGCGCATCGCCCGGATCGATCCCGTTCTGCGCCATATACGCGACCGCGCGGTCGACCTTGGACGTGCCGAGGATGTCGACCTGTCCGAGGATCTCGGAAAAGTACTGCGTCGCGCCGAGGCGGTTCGCCTGTTCCAAAAGGTCGTCCTGCTGCGTCAGCGAAAGCAGCGTCTGCCGGATCCCCCGCGCCTTTGCCGTCCGCAGCACATCGATCACGCCCTCGCGCAAAGGACAGTCGGCATACCGTCTGCGATAGCGCTCCATAAAGATCTCCGATACGGATTCAAACGATTCCGTTTCAAATGTATATCCCATCATTTCATAGTATCTGCAGATCGGAAAGGAGAAATGTGCAAGATACCATTCCCTCGTGATCTCCTGCATGCCGCGTTCCCGCAGAAGCTCGTTCTCAAGCTCCAGACAGAGCGCGGCGTCATCGAGGATCGTTCCGTTCCAGTCCCAGATCAGAAGCTTCACAGCCATGGTTGTTCCTCCGCGATTCTTTCCGATATTTTACCATGAATGCCCGCGTCCCGCAACCGTTCGTTTTTTGTGCTTGCACCGACGCGCGTTTCGGAGTATAATATA
>CAMPAN010000036.1 GCA_946631895.1 uncultured Clostridia bacterium | reverse complement strand
GAGGACGCGGCAAGCGGACGCAGGCGTTCCGATCGTGGCTCATTATGCTGCCGGGACTGATCCTGATGACGTTCTTTGTCTGGGAACCGCTGCTCGAAAGCATCCGGATGAGTCTTTACAAGACCGAGAACGTTGAGCTTGTGGAGTTTGTCGGACTCAAGAATTTTATCAGCGTGATCGGAAAAACCAACTTCACGCAGGCACTGATCAACACGTTTGCCTATACATTCTGGTCGCTGGTCATCGGCTTTCTGCTGCCGATCATTCTTGCCATGCTGATCGGAGAAACCGTGCGCGGCAAAGGTCTGTTCCGGACCGCCGCATATCTTCCGAACATGCTGCCGGGGCTTGCCGTCATCATTCTTTGGTCGGCGTTCTTCTCCGGCGGAAAGACGGGCGTACTGAACATCCTCATCAGCAAGCTCGGCATTCCGACGCAGACCTACCTGACTAAAGCGAATCTTGTCATTCCGATCATCATCACCGTTGCCACATGGAAGGGGGCGGGCGCGACCGCGCTCATCTATATGGCGGCAATGGCGAGCGTCAATACCGAGCTTTATGAAGCCGCGGCGATCGACGGCGCAAGCGTCTGGCAGCGCATGATCCACATTCTGCTGCCCTCGATCAAAAAGCTCGCGTGGACGATGCTGATCCTGCAGATCATTTCCGTATTCCAGATCATGTATGAACCGATGGTTCTGACCAAAGGCGGACCGGACAACGCGTCGCTTTCACTGATGCAGCTGATGTGGCAATATGCGTTCGGCGGCTCCATGGACTACGGCAAGGCGTCCGCGGTTGCGGTCATTGTAACGGCGATTCTGCTTGTGATGACCCTGATTTATTCCTACTTCAACCGTAAGGAATCCGATTGGGATTGAGAGAGGGGGATGTGAAATGCGTAAAAAGAAATTGCAGCGCACCGGCGTGATCCGGGACTATGATCTGCATTCGATCTCCGTCCGGATCGGATATGCCGTGATCTACATTCTCTGCGGCATCATGGTGATCTTTGCGGTCTTTCCGCTGATCTGGGTCGTGCTGGCGGGGTTTAAGGATCTCAAGGAATTCATGTCCAGTACAAAGATCGCGCCGAACTCATTCAGCTTTGCGCCGTTTCTGAAAACGTGGTCGCAGCTTGACCTTGCCAGAAACTATCTGAATTCGCTGATCTCCGTCGCAGGCAGCGTCGTCTGCGCTTTGGTGTTCAATGGCCTTTTAGGCTACGGTCTGGCGATTCTGAAGCCGAAGGGCTCCGGCATCGTCAAGAAGCTCGTCATGTTTTCGCTGCTCGTTCCAGCAACGATCAGCATCGTGCCGCTGTTCATGAACATCCAGCGACTCGGCATGGGCAACAGCTTCCTGCCGCTCTGGCTGTCCTACGGCGCGAACGCCATGTACGTCGTGCTGTTTATCCAGTTCTTTGAATCTCTGCCGAAGGAGATGATCGAGGCAAGCCGCATCGACGGATGCACACCGCTGCAGACGTTTTTCCACATCGTTCTGCCGCTTTCAAGGCCCATTGTCGCGGTCGTCACGATCTTTGCGATCAATGCTTCCTGGTCGGACTTTTTGCTGCCGTACCTTGTTTTGCGCGGGGGACAGCTGCAGACCGTTATGGTGCGGTTGTTTGTATTCAGCACCGAACAGACGGTCAACGCCGATACCATGATGCGCTCGGTCGTGTTCTCCATGATCCCGCCGATCATCCTGTTCGTTCTGTTCCAGAAGCAGCTGACGGAAAACAACGTTTCCGTAGGCGTCAAAGGTTAATGTATGCATGAAACGGAAGTGAGGATCCTGTGGCGAAAGTAGCAAACATTCATTATTCGGTCGATCCGTGGAAAATCACGGAAAACGGCTTTGACGCAAACTATTCCCGCGTCGGGGAATCGGTCTTTTCGCTCGGCAACGAGAGCATCGGCGTACGCGGCTGTTTCGACGAAGGCGGCAGCGTCGACAGTCTGCGCGGCGCCTATATCAACGGCGTGTACGATCTTGCGGACATCGATCGCTCTTACCGCGGCATCGTTGAGAAAGTACACTTCATGATCCCCGCCGCAGACTGGCTCGACACCGCGATCTCGCTTGACAGTGAAACGCTGGATCTCGGACGGATCAGGTATCGGGATTTTGTACGGGAACTCGATATGAGAACCGGCACGCTGACCCGCAGTTTTATCTGGGAAACGGTCGGCGGAAAAGAATTGAAACTGACCTTCATACGCTTTCTGGATATGGTGCACCGGGAGCGTGCGTATCAGCGCATTACACTCGAAGCCCTGAACTTCTCCGGCCCGGTCGAGATCCAGAGCGGACTGTCGTTTCAGGCAGTACACGAGGGACGGAAAACCTGTTTCTGGCGCAGGCCGAGATGCGAAGCGGATAAAAACCGCATTGCGATGCAGGCAGAAACGCTCCGGTCGGAACAGGAGGTTTTTGTCGGGGCGGCGATCGACTTTAAGAATGCGGAAATCGTGTCCGGCGAAAAATCGGCGCGGCTTTGCGCGACTGTTTCGCTGAAAGAGGGGGAACCGTATTCCGTCGAAAAGCGGGTCGTCATTCTGTTTGACGGCAGCAAGCAGGATACGCTGTGGGAAAGCGGCGAGAACGCGCTGCGTGAAATCGAGCGGGTTTCTTTTGAAGACGCCGCCGCCGCACAGGCCGCTTATTGGAACGCATACTGGTCGGTATCGGACATCGTGATCGAGCCGGCGGACGGGAACGAAAATACGGTCGCGCAGGAACAGCAGGGAATTCGCTTCTGCAGTTTTCAGTTGGCGCAGACATACAACGGCGGGAGCATGCGGCATAACATCGGCGCGAAAGGACTGACCGGCGAAGCGTACAACGGACACGCGTTCTGGGACACGGAATCGTGCTGTCTCCCGTTCTATCTGTTTACCAACCCGGATGCGGCGAAAGATCTGCTGCTGTTTCGTTACCACACGCTTCCGATGGCAAAGAATCGCGCAAAAATGCTCGACTGCCGCGGTGCATGCTATCCGATCGCGACGTTGAACGGTGACGAAGCGTGCCCGCTCTGGCAGCACGCAAGTCTGCAGCTGCAGCCGAGCACGGCCGTTGCCTACGGGATCTGGCATTATGTCAGGATCACGGAAGATCGGGAATTTCTGTATCGGTACGGCGCGGAGATGCTTGTCGAGATCGCACGGTTTCTGGAAAGCCGCGTCGCGCTCGGCAGCCGTACGAAACAGTACGGGTTTTACGGCGTGATGGGACCGGACGAATTCCATCTGATGGTCAACAACAACGCCTATACGAACTATATGGGAATGCGCACGCTCCGCTATGCCGCGGAAGCGCTGGATGAACTGAGGGAACACGCGCCGGATTGTTATGAAGCGCTCTGTGAAAAAACGAGTGTGACCAAAGCGGAAGCCGGGCGATGGAGAAGCATTGCGGACAATATGTATCTGCCGATTTGCAAAGACGGACTGATCGAGCAGCATGACGGATTCTTCGACCTGCCGCATACCGACGTCGATGCGATCCCGGTCACCGAATTTCCGCTGTATGCGCACTGGTCGTACGACCGCATCTATCGCACGGATATGATCAAGCAGCCGGACGTGCTGATGATGCTTTACCTGTACAACTCGTCGTTCTCCGAAGCGGTCAAACGCAGGAACTACGACTATTATCAGCCGCGTACGATCCATGAATCGTCGCTCTCTCCCGCGATCCATTCCATTCTCGCAGCGGAACTCGGACAGATGAAAGAGGCGATGGACCTCTTCGGCTTTGCGACGCGGCTCGATCTCGATGATTACAACCGCAACACGCGCGAAGGTCTGCATATCACGAGCATCGCCATGGCGTGGGCGAATATCGTTTACGGCTTTGCGGGACTTCGAAGCGACGGCGACCTGCTGCGTTTTGCGCCGCGACTTCCGGATCGGTGGAAAACGCTGCGGTTTTCGCTGACCTATCGCGGGCGCGTAATCGATGTGCAAATGGCACGCGACGCAACCGTCTTCCGCCTCTCGGCAGGAGAACCGCTTGCGGTCCGCGTCTATGACGGGATCGTTACACTGACGGAACGCAATGTGTCAATCCCCGCGAACAAGCAATCATAACGGACGGAAGAAACGAATGATCCATACATGCAATAAAGGAGGAAAAACCGCATGTCGGAAGTAATACTGAAGAATCTCAAGAAGGTGTACGACAACAAGGTGACCGCGGTTCACGACGTGAACCTCGAGATCGAGGACAAGGAATTCATCGTGCTCGTCGGTCCGTCCGGCTGCGGGAAATCTACGACGCTCCGCATGGTGGCGGGTCTTGAAGAAATCAGCGACGGCGAACTGTACATCGACGGCAAGCTCGTGAACGACGTCGCGCCGAAAGACAGAGACATCGCGATGGTCTTCCAGAGCTACGCGCTGTATCCGCACATGACGGTCTATGAGAACATGGCGTTCGCGCTGAAGCTTCGCAAGGTCCCGAAAAAGGAGATCGACAAAAAGGTGCGTGAGGTCGCGGCGATCCTTGACATCACGGAGTATCTGCGCCGTAAGCCGAAGGCGCTGTCCGGCGGTCAGAGACAGCGTGTCGCGATCGGCAGAGCGATGGTCCGCGACCCGAAGGTGTTCCTGATGGACGAACCGCTTTCGAACCTCGACGCAAAGCTTCGTAACCAGATGCGCGCGGAGATCATCAAACTCCGGAAGCGCATCAACACGACGTTCATGTACGTCACGCACGACCAGACCGAGGCAATGACGCTCGGCGACCGCATTGTGATCATGAAGGACGGTCTTGTGAACCAGATCGGCACGCCGCAGGAAGTGTTCAACAAGCCTGTCAATCTGTTCGTCGCGGGCTTCATCGGCATGCCGGTGATGAACTTCTTCGATAACTGCAAGCTGCTCTGCGAAAACGGCTTGTATTACGCGGAGATTCGCGGCGTGCGCTTTGAACTGTCCGCGTTCCAGCAGAAGGCGCTGAAAGAGAAGAACGCACAGCCCTGCGACATCGTGGCGGGCATCCGTCCGCAGCACATCTCGGTCGGCGAAGGCGAACTGAAAGCCGAAATCGAAGTTTCCGAGATGATGGGCAGCGAATACAACATCCACGCAAAGTCCGGCGACGACGAGGTCGTCATGGTCATCCCGACGGTCGGATTGGAAACCGACGTTTCGATGGGCGCGACGGTCAGTTTCACCACGCAGCCGGAGCTCATTCAGCTCTTCGACAAGGAGACCGGCAACAACCTGATCTGGTTCGACGCCGACTCCGCCGAAAAGAACGCGCCTGTCTGCAAAAAGTACGAATAACAGACGAAAAGCACGATGAAGGACAGCATCTTTGTAAAAACCGGATACGATCCCGAAACCGTCGTACAGGACGGCAACCGGTTTCTGCTGGCGAACGGGTACCTCGGCATTCGCGGAACGGTGGAAGAGGCGGACAGCTCTGCGTTGCCTGCGGTAAATCTTGCGGGGCTCTACGACCGGTATGAAAACCGTTGGCGTGAACCCGTCAACGCGCCGATGGGACTTTTTGCAAAGCTGATTTTGAACGATCGCCCGATGGCGATCGGGGAGACCGAACCCGCATCGCATACCCTTTCGATCGACTTTCGGCAAGGCGTCTTTTCACGGGAAACGGACTTCGGCGCCGTCGTGTTGTATTCCGAACGGATCGCGTCGCTGATGGCGCCGCATCTTCTGGCGGCGAAGCTGTCGCTGCACTTTCGGGAGCGCGGAGAGGCCGTTCTTACCACCGGTATTTCAACCGATCTTTGGGATCTCAACGGTCCGCATCTAAACGATTACCGATATAGGACCGGGGAAACGCTTCTGTGCGAATCCGTCACAGGGGAACTGAGGATCCCTGTTGCGGTCGCGCAGACGGCGTCCGCTGATTTTCCTGCAGTAGAGACCTTTCGTGTGACAGACAAAGGCGTGTTCCGCGATCTGCGCTTTTCGGTAAGCGAGGGCGAAACGGTCACTGTTTCAATCTTCTCTGCCGTTTATACGGGACAGGATGTCCCGTCGCCCGCCGAAAGCGCCGCTGTGCTTTGCAATCGGGCAAAAGCTTCCGGGTATTCTCTGTGTCTGCAGGCGCATACCGGGGCATGGGATGAGGTCTGGAAACGCTGCGGCGTCGATCTGGACGGAGACGCTTCCGCCGCGCTTGCGCTTACGGCAAGCCAGTATTATCTCAACAGCATCGCTCCGCGTCACGCCGGCAATCTCTCCATTCCCGCGCGCGGACTTTCCGGTCAGACCTATAAAGGCGCCGTGTTCTGGGATTCGGAGATTTTCCTGTTCCCGATGTTCGTCTATACGCAGCCGGAAATCGCGGCGTCACTTCTGCGCTATCGGATCGAAACGCTTCCGGGCGCGCGGAAAAAGGCGCGGGAATACGGATATCGCGGCGCGTTCTATGCCTGGGAGAGCCAGGAAGGCGGCGCGGAGGGCTGCACGGACTTCAACGTCGTCGACGTGTTTACACACCGACCCGTCCGGACGTATTTTCGCGACAAACAGATCCATATCAGCGGCGATATCGCCTATGCGCTGTGGGAATACTGGCGCATCACGGGGGATCCGGCGCTCCTTCTGGAGGGCGGCGCGGAGGTCATTCTGGAATGCGCACGATTTTATCTCAGCCGCGCAAACCTGCATTTGGACAGTGACTTGATCGACTTTGCCGACGTGATCGGACCGGATGAGTACCATGAGCGCGTGACAAACAACGCCTTTACGAATCGGATCATCCGGTATTGCTGGGAGAACGCGCTTCGCCTTCCGGAGATCTTTTCCGAAGAACCGGAACGGTTTTCGAAACTCCTCGACCGGCTCGACTATCACGCGGACTGGTCGCGTCTTAAAAATGCGGTCGAACGACTGAGCAACCCGCGTGTACGAAACGGCGTCACGGAGCAGTTTCAGGGGTATTTCGATCTTGAAGACGCTTCGCTGGAAACGGTGCGGACACGGCTCTGTGACCCTCGTGAATATTGGGGCGGCGATCACGGCGTCGCGGGATCGACGCAGATCATCAAGCAGGCGGACGTGATCACGCTGATCGCGCTGTTTCCGGAGGATTTCACGGACGAGGCGGTCGCCGCAAACTGGGCATATTACGAGCCGCGCACGGAACACGGTTCCAGTCTCTCGGCATGCATGTACGCGCTGACGGCATGCCGGATCGGGAGGCAGGATCTTGCGTGGAAGCATTTTGTGAATACGGCGTCGATCGATCTGAACGGCGGCGGCAAGCAATGGGCCGGCGAGATCTACATCGGCGGAACGCATCCCGCGGCAAACGGCGGCGCGTGGATGATCGCGGCGCTCGGATTTGCAGGGCTTTCGGTGCGGGACGGGACGATCGTGCTCCGTCCGCATTTACCGAAGGAGATCACAAAGCTGTGCTTCCCGATCGAATTGCGCGGCAGGCGCTTTCAAGTGACGGTGACACACGAAACACATTCGATAGAGGAAATCTAAAAGCATCGCGGAAAACCGCGATGCTTTTCTCTTTTATGATTCAGATCAGATTTAAAAGTTCTTCGATATGCGTGATCTTTGCGTCCGCCTTCTCATACGACGCTGCATCGCCGATACCGATGCTCATAAATCCGCCGGCGTTCGCCGCATCGATGCCGGCGACCGCATCCTCGACGACGGCGCACGCATCGGGGGCAAGCCCCAGAAAAGCCGCTCCCTTAACGAATACCTCCGGATCCGGTTTGGAGCGTGTAATATTCGTTCCGTCCGAAACCGCGTCAAAGTACTTCAGAAGGTCGGTCAGCCTCAGAATGAGTTTTGCGTTTTTGCTGGAACTGCCGACGGCGATCTTCCGTCCGCGCGCATGCAATTCCGTCAGCGTATCGCGAACCTCCTGCGTAACGACGTCCGGCGTCAGCGACTGGAGAAATGCAACATAGCGACCGTTCTTTCGCTCGGCGAGGGTCTGTTTTTCCTCCTCCGAAAGCGTCATATGACCAAGGCCTAAAATGATTTCGAGCGACGCCATGCGGGAGACGCCGCGCAGCAGATTGTTTTCCGTGCGTCCGAACGGAATGCCGAGCTCATCCGCGATCGATTTCCATGCCGCAAAGTGCATTTCATCGGTGGAGAGCAGTACGCCGTCCAGATCAAAAATGATCCCCTGTTTCATTCGCAATCCTCTGATTATTTGAGATTACGAACGCTTTCCCTTTCTACGAGACTGACCGGAAGAATGATCGAATGCTCTGCCTGCGGTTCGCGGCGCAGCTCTTTCAGCAGCATATCCACAGCCAGGATGCCTTTTTGCCCTGCGTCCTGATGGATCGTCGTGAGATTCGGGTTGGTCAGCTGACACAGGTAGTTGTCATCGAAGCCGACAATGGATTTGTCACGCGGAACCAGCACGCCTTTTTCCCGGAGACCCGTCATGATGCCGGCGGCCAAGATGTCCGCAGAGGCAAAAATGCCGGTGATCTCAGGCTTTTCGGCAAGCAGATGCCCGAGTCGTTTGCCCTCTTCGACGAAGATCTCCTGCGTGAAGACCAGAGACGGATCGAACGGAACGCCGAATTCTTTCAGCGCCCGACGATAGCCGTTCAGCCGCTTTTCGACGACCCCACCTTCACGGATCGAAGGAGACGCGAACGCTATGACGCGGTGTCCGTTTTCGAGCAGATGCTTTGTCGCAAGATACCCGCCCTTTTCGTCTTCGAGCCCGATGCAGTACACGTCCGGTGCGTTCACGTAGCTGTCGATCAGCACAAACGGAATGCCGAGGTTCTGAACACCCGTAAAGAACTCGTCTTCAAAGATGCCGGTCAGGATCACGCCGGAAAGCTTCCAGCTCCGGCGCAGCGATTCGAGCGCCCGTGCGTCCTCCACCGAGCGGATCATCAGGAAGTATCCTTCTTCGCGCGTGCGGAACTCGATGCCGTCCACAAAGGAACCGAGGAACGGGTCGCTCATCGTGCTTCCGACGTTTTGCGGCGTCATATGCGTGATCACGCCGATGATGTACGATTCGTCGTTAACCAGCGTGCGCGCCGTCATGCTCGGGACGTAGTGCTCACGGTCGATGATCGACCGGATCTTTTGCACCAGTTCCGGCGAAACGCGGCTTGTGCGATTGTGTACGACATTCGAAACGGTTGTGATGCTGACGCCTGCTTCGGCAGCGATATCCTTCAAAGTGACCATACTGCTGACTCCCTTATCTCTCGGCAAAAAGATTACCACTTTTTCGGGCTTCTTTTCAAGTGTTTTCGGAGAATTCTTCTGTCTTTTCGTTCAAAAAGCGTTCGTTTTGTCGATTATAAAAGAAAAAGGGGGACGGCAAGAAGCCGCCCTCCTGCGTCGCTTCCGCTGTTTATTCGGTCACGAGTTCTGCAAGGTAATCCTTGATCGGCAGATCGCCGGGCTTACCGGTTTCGGGCAAGGTAATGCCTGCAAGCACGTTCTCCGGATCGATCGGCGCAACCGGCTCTGCAAAGCCGATCTCATCGACCCAGATCACGCAGGGCGCGAACGCACGGATGTGGAACGCGTTCGTCATGCCCGGGAAGCCGGATGCTTCGAGGTCGATCACGAGCGTCTGCCACTCGGTCGTGAGGACGGGATGGCTGCCGTCTGCGAGCACCAGATCGGAGAAGCGCGCTGCATAGAACTTTGCGTCTTCCGGATGCCAATCCATGATCAGCTTGGCTTCTTCGCCGCCGACCTCGCCCTTCACGCGGATCACAAGGTACTTGCAGTAGGAGATGCCTTCGATCGCCCACATGTTGACCGCTTCGCCCCAGTTGCCCATCCAGTCGCCGGCATGTGCGAAGTATTCTTCTTCGGTCTCATAGTCTTCCGGGTCATACTCTTTGGGACGATAGTCGAGCTTGATTGCGCCGTCCTCGTTCTTGCCGCGGACGTTTGCCCAGTTGTCCCACCAGATGTTCATGCCGTTCGGCGCAAGCTCCGGCTTGTTGTTCGGATCACGGTCGTCAAAGTTGTCCCAAAGGTAAGCGATTTCGACGGATGCTTCCGCGTTGTCCGCAGCGCCGAGGTACTCCTTGATGGGGAGCTCGGCGGGTTTGCCGGTCTCGGGAACGGTAATGCCTGCAAGGATCGTCTCTGCGCTCGTTGCGTCGATCGGCGCAACCGGCTCGGAGAAGACGATCTCATCGATCCAAATCACGCAGGGTGCGAATGCACGGATGTGGAACGCGTTCGTCATGCCCGGGAAGCCGGACGCTTCGAGGTCGATCACGAGATCCTGCCACTCGGTGGTGATAACCGGATGGCTGCCGTCTTTAAGAACCAGATCGGAGAAACGCGCCGCAAAGAACTTGCTGTCTTCCGGATGCCAGTCCATGATGAGGGAGGTTTCTTCGCCGCCTGCTTCGCCCTTGATGCGGATGGTCAGGTATTTGCACCAGGAGATCCCGTCAAGCGCCCACATGTTGACCGCTTCGCCCCAGTTGCCCATCCAATCGCCTGCCGCGGCGAAGTATTCTTCTTCGGTTTCGTAGTCTTCGGGATCATATGCTTTGGGACGGTAGTCAAGCTTGATTGCGCCGTCTTCGTTCTTGGCGCGCAGGTTTGCCCAGTTGTCCCACCAGATGTTGACGCCGTTCGGTCCGAGCTCGGGTTTGTTGTTCGGATCACGGTCGTCAAAGTTATCCCACAGGAAGGTCGACGGCGCTTCCGGAACTTCGGTCGCAACGGGTTCGGGCTCTGCAGGAGCTTCGGTCGGCTGCTCGACAGCGGGCGCCTCGGTGGGCGTCTCGACTGCGGGCTGTTCAGAGGGTGTCGTCTGTCCGCATGCAATCAATGCAAGAATCATGCAGACAGCAAGGGCGAATGCGAGTACTTTTTTCATGCTTGACCTCCGTTAAATTCTGTCTTTTCGATGTTCTGGGAAAATGCCCGTTTTTCAATAGGTTTAACGTTCAACCTATCTGGGCTCATTATAGCATCGCCCGATCCGCCTGTCAAGCCTGCATTTGTGAGAAAAGCTCCAAAAAGATCAATTTTCATTCAAAAATGGTGAAAAAACATGCATTTGCCTATTGCCTGAGGGCAACGGATCGTGATATAATCCTTTTGTGAAGTTTAACGTTAAACCTTCCACGGTTCAGAAAGGAGTATTTTCATGAACAGCAAACCGCCGGTCTCCCTCAAAACCATATGTCTTTGCGCAGCGGCGGCGCTTCTTTTGGCGTTTACGATCTTTATGTTTGTATCGCCGTCTGCGCCGCGTTTTTTTGCAAAGCCGGCGCCAAAAGAGGGCGACACGCTCCTGAAGCTGTATGACGGGCCGAAAACCATGCGCAGTTCTGAAAATGTGCAGATCACCGCAAACGGACACGCGCTTTTCGTTTATGACGTAATGGTCAATCATGAGCATATCTGGAACGCAAACACGCAGCCGACTGATACGCCTGTTGCATATTTCGATTTTAAGGGAACCGTTACACTCGATCTCATCGCGCCGGGGCTAAAAAACCCTGTCGAGAGCGCGGCTGTTTTGCCGACCGCCTGCGGCATCGTACCGACGGTCGAAAACGGTCATGTGCGCTTTACGATATCAGAACCCGGGCAGTACACCGTGATCTTTAATAATAATGTAAACAAGGCGACGCACATCTTTGCGAACGCGCCGGAGACCGACGTGCCGGATCCGGACGATCCGAACGTCTTCTATATCGGCCCCGGCGAATGGACGATGGACGCGATCGCGCTTTCCGACGGGCAGACGCTGTATCTGTCCGGCGGGGCGGTGCTGCATTCGATCGTATCGGTCAACAACGCAAAGAACGTCCGGATCTGCGGACGCGGCATGATCGACGGGAGCGACTACCCGGCGTGGAATCAGTCCGGCTCATATGCGCGCGTGCCGATCGATCTGAATCATTCGAAGGACGTTTCGGTGGAGGGGATCATGATCGTCAATTCCAACTGCTGGAACCTGAATTCCTATTCCTCGCAGCACGTCACGATCGACAACGTCAAGATCATTTCCGGACGCCAGAACGGGGACGGATTTACCTTCCAGTCCTGCACGGATCACCTTGTTACGAATTGCTTCGCCCGTACATGGGACGACAGTCTTGTTCTCAAAAACTACTCCGGTTCGACCAAAGGGATCACGTTCCGCAATATTCAGATCTGGACAGACCTCGCGCAGTCAATGGAGATCGGTTACGAAACGGATAAGGGCATGACGCTTGACCCGGAGATCTCCGACGTGCTGTTCGAAGATATCACCGTTCTTTACAATTTCCACAAACCGGTCATCAGCATCCACAACAGCGACGACGCCTTTGTGCATCATGTTGTTTACCGGAATATTGTCGTTGAGAATGCGTTCATGCAGGGCGATAACGGAAACAATAAAGAACTGATCGAAATGTCTTTGGCAAAATCGGGCTGGACGACCGTACGCGACGAATACGGAACGATCGACGACATTCTGATCGACGGGCTGACCGTTCTGAACACGGCGGACGGAAAGATCCCGATCTCCCGCATTGCAGGACAAAGCGAAGAATACCGCGTCACGAACGTTACATTGAAGAACATTACCGTTCTCGGCAAGAAGATCACGGATCTCAAGACGCTGCGCGTCTCCGTCAACGAGTTCTGCGACGGGATCACGGTGGAATAAGGAGGCACGGATATGAAAAAGCTCAACATTGTTCTGATCGTTGTCATCGTGCTTTCCCTGATCGCAAGCGGGATCGCGTTCTTCCTGCGTCCTTCCGATGCAGGCGATCCGGGCGTCACGGTCGTGGAAGCGCCGGAACAGACCAAAGCGCAGCGTCCGTCCTGCTTCCCCGATCCGGAAGCGAACTATATCCCCATGCCGGAGACCGAGAATCTCGCTGTCGGCAAACCTATTGCTTCGGGTGAGCACACGGACGTCTATGTGGCAGCGAACGTCAACGACGGAAAAACCGACACCTATTGGGAGAGCAAAGGATTCCCTGCGGAGATGACTGTCGACCTTGAAAGCAGCCGCAGGATCTCCACCGTTGCCGTACGGCTGAACCCGTCCGCCATCTGGGAAGCCCGCACGCAGGAGATCGCCGTTCAGATCAGCGCGGACGGGACGAACTTTACGGAACTCGTGCCCGCAACGCACTATGATTTCAATCCGGACACTGGCAACCGCATCCGCATCGACTTCGATGCGACGGAAGCACGTTTTGTCAGGCTGATCTTCACTTTGAATACGTCCTCCCGCACCGGCGGTGCACAGGCCGCAGAGATCGAGATCTACGAATAATCGCATACGGAAAGCAACCCGTTTTCGGAATGCTTGTTGTTTTCCTCCTTCCGAATATGCCCTGTCATTCTTTGACAGGGCATATTCGGCTTTTGGATCGGTTA
>CAMPAN010000035.1 GCA_946631895.1 uncultured Clostridia bacterium | reverse complement strand
AATACGCCCACTTCGTCAAAGGACGAAGTGAGCGTTCGCGGTACCACCTTTGTTAAACAGACGGATCTGTTTCTCTCTTGACCGATAACGGGGCTTACCCGGGCACGGCTACTCGATTCGCCGCACCGACTCAAAAGCGACCTTCCGCGTTTTCGACCGACCGTTCTTTCAGCCTGGGAACGGATCTCTGACGGCTCAGACGCGTACTCCTCTTTTTCAAAGTCTTTTTATGCAGTTTACCACTTTTTTCGCGATTGTCAAGCGTTTATTGCGCTTTTGCCCACGCTTCCATGCGTTCGTTCAGAAGATCGAAGTAGCTCGGTCCCCAGCGGAGGTATTCCTCAAAGAACGCGACCTTGTCTTCTCCGCAGCAGCGGTTCGTCAGATCGAACAGTTCACAGAAGCCGCCGGTATACTTGAAGAAGTAGATCGGCATGTCGATCGCGTATTCATAGACGTCTTCTGCTGCCGAATCAAGACCCCATTCGCTCAGGTATTCTTTCACGTCCTGCAGCGAAGCGCCCTGTCCGTTGACCTTCAGCGAAACGATCGTGATCAGCGTATCAATGAAATACTCCCACAGGAAGGTCGCAACCGCGAGATCGCGGTCGTATTTGTCGTTGATCTGCGCAACGTTCCATTCTGCATTGGTCGACCACGATTCGGCATAGCCGTTCGTTTCGATCATCAGCTGGAACTTCGGGATCGTGCCGAGGTTGTACTGGTAGGTAAACTGGAACATATGCCCCGGGAACCCTTCGTGCGCGAGTGTTGACATGCTGTAGTCTTTCTGATCCTTCGGATTGGTCAGAATGATATTATCCCGGTATCCGTCCAGCGCGGGCGTCAGATACGCTGCCGGCGAGAAGCTGTCCTGGAGCTCCTTCGGCACTTCGGTATAGGTCACCTGAACGTCCGGCATCTGCGGGACGATCTTCGGCATCAGCGTCTTGAGGTATGCCTCGTCGCCTTCGAGCGAGCCCGTCGTGATCTTCTTCTCCGCAATAAAATCGCTGTAGCAGCTGCGCGCTGCAGGCAGGAAGATCGTATAGATCGTCTTGCTGCAGTTCTCCAGGAACTCAATCTCCTCTTCGACCGTGCGGTTGTTCGACGACTCCGCTCTCATCTTCCAGCAGTAATAGTCGTACGCATCGCCGCCCTGCTCGTACGCGCCTACGCTTGCGCGGCACTTCGGACGAAGCGCTTCGAGACCGTCGTGCAAAAGCTGATACGCCGTGACCCATGCGGTTTTCACCAGTTCATCGTTCTGCGCGATATACGCTTCGCGCTGTTCGGCGGAAAGGTATTCCTGTTTTTCCATCGCCTCGCGGAAGGTGGCGTGCAGATAGCTGGTTTCCGCGCTGTCGGCGACCTTCTGAAGATCGTCGAGGATCTCGTTGAGCATGCCTTCGGTCATGAAATATCCGCGGTTTGCGCGTTCCTGCTCAAATACGAGCACCTGTCCGAAGTATCGCGGCATGTCGGCAAGCAGCGTCAGATAGTTCCGGATGTCCTGTTCGTCCCTGAAGCTGTACAGGCCGAAGAACAGCGGCATGTTCATGTGCAGACCGACATATTTGTCGAGCGGCTCATAGTTGAAGAACCAGTCCTTCGATTCGATCTCCATGTCGAAATAGCGGCAATAGGTATCGTACGCAAGCTGCAGCTGACCGGAAAGCAGATTCCGGTCGATCGCGTCCAGTTTCCTGCGCCATTCAACGCATTCTTCGACCCACTTGTCGTTTTCATGTTCGGAAAACTCGCCGAACGTGACCGGAACCTTGGATTCGTCGATTCCGAACGCCGCGGGATTCACGCAATACTGATCGAGCGACGTGATATCGGAGGTCGCGCGATCCAGGAACAGTTCCTCGTCCAGCGCCCAGAAAGCTGCTTCCGCCGCTATTTGTTCTTCGGTTTTTGGCTGTTCGGGGTTCGCGGTCGAAGCGGATCCGGGGTCCTGTGATTCGGGCGACGTTGTTCCCGCCGCGATCGAAAGTACTTCGTCTTTCTGTGCGACGCATCTTGCCAGGCGGCTCGTCAATCCGCAGCCGAGCGTGCTCAGCAGCATCAGCACCGCAAGCAGGAATGCGTAGATCCGTTTTGTTTTGTTCATGTCTGTCTCCTTTTGTCTGATTCGGTCCCTTCGTGTATCCGTACAACGCAGCCGGTCGGAACGCTGCCTTGGCGGATCAGCATCTGTCGGGTTCCGGTACGGTTCCGCCGAGGCGAACGATCGCCGTTTTGAAATCCTCCGGCAGCGGCGCGGTAAACGTCATCGTCTCCCCCGTTTTGGGATGTGTGAACGTCAGCCGGTATCCGTGCAGCGCCTGACCGGAAAGCCCGAGCTTCGGCGCGGCGGAGCCGTATACCTCGTCGCCGACGATCGGATGCCTGATATACGCCATGTGCACGCGGATCTGGTGCGTGCGCCCCGTTTCGAGCGCGACGTCCAAAAGTGTTTCCGTGCCGAAGCGTTCGAGCACACGCCAGTGCGTGACCGCTCTGCGTCCGTCCTCCGTGACCGCCATGCGCTTCCGGTCGGTTTTGTGCCGCCCGATCGGCGCGTCAATCGTGCCGCTGTCTTCCTTTAGATTGCCGTGCACGATGCAAAGGTATTCACGGTGCGCGCTGTGCACGGCAAACTGCTTTGCAAGCGCCTCGTGCGTGAAGTCGTTTTTTGCGACGACGAGCAGTCCGCTCGTCAGCCGGTCGATCCGGTGCACGATGCCGGGACGGATCGCGCCGCCGGTGTTCGACAGCGTCCGGAAGCGATACAGCAGCGCGTTGACGAGCGTTCCGGAGGGATTGCCCGGTGCTGGATGCACGACCATGCCCTTCGGCTTGTTGATGACCGCAAGATCGTCGTCCTCGTAGACGACGTCGAGCGGAATGTTTTCCGGCTCCGGCAGCGTGCCGTCCGCTTCCTGCGGCACGAACAGGCGGATGACGTCGCCCGGCTTCACTTCGGCGTTCGCCTTGCAGGGCTTGCCGTTGCGTTCGACCGCGCCGTCCTTGATGAGCTTTTGGATTCTGGAGCGTGAAAGCTCGGTATTTGCCGCAAGATATGCGTCAATCCGCTGCGCTTCCGTCTCCGCTATCAGAAGGATCGTTTCCGTCTCCATTCGATTTCTCCGTGTCCTCCGTATCCTCGTCCTCCGGAATCAGCTCTTCGAAGCGCGACAGCTTGTTCTTTTTGCGCTCCTTCGCAGCTTTCTCCGCTTCCTCGCGCGTCGGCAGCCGAAACAGGTCGCGATACCCGTCCTCGAAGCACTCGAAAAGCCCGAAATCTCGGAAGAACGCTTCGAACACCAGCAGCGCGATCGCAATGCAGATCGCGGAATCCGCGACGTTGAAGATCGGAAAATCAATGAATCTGGTGCAGATCATATCGCGCACATAACCGAACGCGATGCGGTCGTACAGATTGCCGATCGAACCGCCGATCAGAAGTCCCACAATGAAACGGGACAGCTTCGGCAGATTTTTATACGTGCGGAACGTGAAGAACAGCAGCAGGAAGATGAACAGCGCCGTCAGCGCCAGCAGCAGCCGGGACGCCCACGGATTTCCGCTGCCGATCCCCCAGAGCGCGGCGTCGTTCGGCGTAAAGCTCAGAACGATGAACGTTCCGTCCTGCGGGATCGCGTTCTTCTGTATGACCGCCGATTCGGAGAGGAACGAGCGAAGCGCGTTGAGATCATACCACGAACCGGTATATCCGAGCGTTCCGACCACATGCGAGGACATGATCCAGTATTTGGAAAATTGGTCGATAAAAAGCACGATAAGCGCCGTCAGAAATATCAGCATTTATTCCTCCGTTCCGATCCCGAGCTTATCGGGATACAGGTTCTCGTAATTCTCCTGCGCCTGCAGTACGCGGTTCACATAGTTTCGCGTTTCCTCATAGGGAATATAGGCGATCCGCCCCTTGCTGTCAAGATGATATTCGGAAAGCCACAGTGCGGCTTTGTTCGGTCCCGCGTTGTATGCGGCGAGCGTAACGGCTTTGTTCCCGTCAAACCGGTCGAGCTGCTGACGAAGATAAAAGCAGCCGTAGCGGATCGAAGTCTCCGGATCGAACAGCTGATCCGGCGAATACGGCTCGCCGAGCGCTTCCGCGATCTCCGCTCCGGTTTCCGGCATGACCTGCATCAGTCCTCTTGCGCCGGCGCGGCTGACCGCATCCGGGTTGAACTTGCTCTCCGTCGAAATGACCCCCGCGACAAACGCGGGCTCGAGGTCGAATTCCTCGCTGTATTTCATAATCAGCTCGGTGTACTTCAGCGGGAAGCGTGAACGCATCACGGAAGGCAGCGCCCAGAACACCGTGACCGCCGTCAGGATCAAACACAGCGCGACCATTGCAAGGACGATCAGCGCGGTCTTTTGTTTTTTTGTCATACGCGGCGACGTCTCCGCCGTTTCGTTCATAAAAGCTCCTCCTGTATTTGTTCGATCAGCGCGTCCGCTTCCGCGAAAAACGCGTCGACCGTCCCCTCGTTCCGGATCGTATAGGTTGCAGACCGTGCGCGCGCTTCGTCCGTGATCTGCGCTTTGATGCGGGCGCGAACCGATGCGGGATCTGCGCCGTCCCGCAGTATCGCGCGCGCGATGCGGATCTCCTCGTCGCACAGCACGGCGACCGTGCATGCGCAGAACGCGTCGACGCCGGATTCAAACAGTAGCGGCACATCCCACACGATCAGCGGCGCGTCGCTTTCCTCACTGCGTTTCAGCATTTCACGGATCACGAACGGATGAACGATGCCGTTCAGCGCGGCGCGCTTATCGGCGTCGGAAAACACCTGCTTTGCAATATATGCGCGGTCGAGCGTTCCGTCTTCCCGCAACGCCGCTTTTCCGAACAGTTCGACTGCGTCGGCAAAGCAGTCCGACGCGGGCGTCAGCGCAAAGCGCGAGATCGCATCCGCGTCCAGCACCGGGATGCCGTGCGCCGAAAACCGCTCCGCAAGCGTGCTCTTTCCGGATCCGATGCCTCCGGTGATTCCGATGATGCGCGTCATTTTGTTTCGTACCAGCTTTCTCCGCATTTTGCCTCGGCGACGAGCCGCACGGAAAAGTCCGCAACGCCTTCCATCGTGCGCTGCATGAGCTCCATGACCCGCCCGGCTTCGTCACGCGGAGTGTCGACGATCAGCTCGTCGTGGATCTGCAGCACGAGGCGTGCTTTGAACCCGCCGTCCCTTAACGCGCGGTCGACCCGCACCATGGCGATCTTGATGACGTCCGCGGCGGTCCCCTGAATCGGCATGTTCATGGCGACGCGCTCTCCGAACTGCCGCACGTTATAGTTGCTTGCGGCAAGCTCCGGCAGCGGACGTTTGCGTCCGAACAGCGTCTCGGCGCATCCGCGCTCCTTTGCGCGGGCGACGCTTTCTTTGAGATAAGCCTGCACCTTCGGATACCGGTCGAAATACCGCCTGATGTAATCCGCGGCGCGCGGAACCGGGATCCCGAGGTTTCTTGCAAGTCCGAAATCGGAGATGCCGTAAACGATGCCGAAGTTGACCGCCTTTGCCGCGCTGCGCAGCTCGGATGTGACGTTTTCAAGCGGCACGTGAAAGACCTCCGCCGCCGTGCGGGCGTGGATGTCCTCGCCGCTGTTGAACGCCGCGATGAAGCTCTCGTCGCCGCTGATATGCGCAAGCAGCCGCAGCTCAATCTGCGAATAGTCCGCGCCGACCAGCACGTTCCCGGCGCTCGGCACAAAGGCTTTCCGGATCTCCCTGCCCTCCGGCGTACGGACCGGAATGTTCTGCAGATTCGGTTCCGTGCTGGAAATGCGTCCCGTTGCGGTCACGCACTGCATAAACCGGGAATGGATGCGTCCGTTCGCGTCGCGCTGCTTTTTCATGCCTTCGACGAACGTGCTGTCCAGCTTCATCAGGAAGCGATACTGGAGCACGTCGTTCACGATCGGGTGCAGCGGCGCGATCGCTTCGAGCGTATCCGCGTCGGTCGAAAATCCCGTCTTGGTCTTTTTGCCGGACGGCAGACCGAGCTTTTCAAACAGGATCCTGCCGAGCTGTTTGGTGGAAAGGATATTGAACCGTTCCCCCGCCGCGTCATAGATCCGCGCTTCGAGCATGTTCGCCGTTTCGGAAAACCGCGCGTGCAGTTCGTCGAGCACGTTCGCGTCGGTCATGAAGCCGGTCCGTTCCATGCTGTACAGCACGTTCAGAAGCGGAAGCTCGACGTCGCGCTCCAGCGCTTCGAGCCCGTTTTCGCGGATCGCGCGTTCCATGCGCGGGTACAGCGTAAAGAGATATGCCGGGCTTGCCTTCTCGGTCTTCAGCCAAGCGCGGCACAGCGTTTCATAGTTTTCGACCGGTCGGTTGCTCTGCAAAAGGTAATCCGAAAGCATCGCGTCGAAGCGCAGCGTCGGAAGCTCGTCTGCCGAAAATCCGCAGCGATGAAAGACCGCCTTTGCGTCGAACGCGAGCATCGGCTTTTTGTGCGCAAGCAGGAATGCGCCGAGCATGCGATACGCCTCGTCTTCGTCCATGCAGGCGTCGAACAGCGTTTCCCCTGCCGTCAGAACATAGGCGCGATCCGGCGTGCCCGCAAACGACAGCGTCGGAAACGCGGTCACCGCGATCGCTTCACAGTCTTTCAGCGCCTCGAGCGCGCTGCGCATGCCGTCCGGATCGGTGACCGGAACCGTTTCGGCTTCCGGAACCGCGTCGTCCTGCTTCGGCGGCTCACCGCCGGGCAGTTTATCCGCAACGCTGTTGAGTTCCAGTTCATAGAGACGCTGCTTTGCGGCGCCGGTCCGTTCAAAATCGAATGCGCAGTCGTCAAGCGTTTCCCGAACCGGCGCGTCGGTCGCAATCGTGCCGAGCCAGTAGGAAAACCGCGCGTTTTCGGTATCGGCGGCAAGCCGTTCGCCGAGCTTGCCTTTGACCTCTCCCGCATGCGAAAGCACGCTCTCGAGATCGCCGTATTCGGACAGCAGCTTCAGCGCCGTTTTCTCACCGACGCCCGCCACGCCCGGGATATGGTCCGAGCTGTCGCCCATCAGCGCTTTGAGATCACGCATGCGATCCGGCGTCAGCCCGTACTTTTCCATGAGGGTCGCCGTATCAACGATCGAATTGTCCTTGGTATAATAGATTCTGGTGCGGTCGGTGATGAGCTGAAACGAATCGCGGTCCCCCGTGACGATCAGCGTGTCCATGTCCGCCGCCTCCGCCTTCCGTGCGAACGTGCCGAGGATGTCGTCGCCTTCATACCCCGGACATTCGATCACCGCGACGCCCATGCTGTGCAGCAGTTCCCGCACGACGGGCATCTGTTTTCTGAGATCTTCGTCCGCGGGCTTGCGTCCGAGCTTATAGTCCGGGTATTTTTCGTGACGGAACGTCGGCTGATGCACGTCGAACGCGACGAGCACATGGCTCGGCTCCTGTTTCAGCAGCTCGAGAAATTTGGTGAAAAACCCTTTCAGCGCGCCGGTCGGAAATCCGTCGCGCGTGGTGAGATTCGCTTTGTAAAAGGCGTGATACGCCTGAAACAGAAGGCTGTTTCCGTCGATCGCCATCAGCAGTCGGTTCATGGTCCCTCTTTTCCGAAACGGCACGCCCGTAAGGGTGCGCCGTTCTTCTCAGTCTGATTGTATTGTCCGGGTCAAGCGCGAACGACGTCGTATACCATCGGGCGGTATTCCGGCTTCGCGTCGGAATACTCGAATGCACTGTGGAACATGTCGAGCGCCGCGCCGAGTTTGGTTTCGTCGTTCACATACATCACGCACAGCGGTTCGTCCGTGCGCACGAAATCGCCGAGACGCTTGCGCATGACGAGACCGACTGCCGGGTCGATGCTCTCTTCCTTCGTGGCGCGGCCTGCGCCGAGGATCTGCGCCGCGGTGCCGATGCGTTCCGCGTTCATCGAGGAGATATACCCCGCGCGCTTCGGATAGACGTTCAGAACTCTGTTGACCTTGCACAGCTCGTCGATGCGGTCGAGCGAAATATAGGAAGGATCGCCGCCCTCCGCCGCGATCATCTCGCGCAGTTTTTCGAGCCCTCTTCCGGAATGCAGTGCGGATTCGAGCTTTTCGCGCGCTTCTACCTCGCTGTCCGCGAGCTTCGAGAGCCGCATCATATGCACGCCGAGCAGCATGCAGACCTCATAGAGCGGATCGCCCGCCGGAATTTTGCCGGAGAGCAGTTCAACCGCCTCGCGCACTTCGAGCGCGTTGCCGACCGCAAGCCCGAGCGGCTGGTTCATGTCGGTGATGACGGCGACGCATTCGCGTCCGACGAGCTTGCCGATCGAGACCATCAGGTGCGCGAGCTTTTCCGCTTCGTCGACCGTCTGCATAAACGCGCCGGTGCCGGTCTTGACGTCAAGCACGATCGCGTCGGTGCCTGCCGCGAGCTTCTTGGACATGATGCTGGATGCGATCAGCGGGATGCTGCGAACGGTTGCGGTAACGTCGCGCAGAGCGTACATTTTTTTGTCCGCCGGAACGAGGTTGCCCGTCTGTCCGATGACCGCGACGCCGATGTCGTTCACGATCTCCTTGAACCGTTCCATCGGCTGTTCGATGCAGACGCCGGGAATCGATTCGAGCTTATCGAGCGTGCCGCCCGTGTGCCCGAGCCCTCTGCCGCTCATCTTCGCCACCGTGCCGCCGCATGCCGCGACGAGCGGCGCAATCACGAGCGTCGTGGTGTCGCCGACGCCGCCCGTGGAATGCTTGTCGACCTTCACGCCGCGCAGATCGCTGAGATCGACCACGTCGCCCGAATGCATCATCGCCATCGTGAGATCCGCGGTCTCGCGGTCGGTCATGCCGTTGAATACTACCGCCATCTGGAACGCCGCCATCTGATAATCCGGGATGGAACCGTCCGTAAATCCGTTTACGATAAACCGGATCTCGTCTCCGGAAAGCATTCCGCCGTTAACCTTCTTCTCGATCAGATCGACCATGCGCATGCGAAGAATCCTCCTTATAAAAAGATAAAATATTATATCACAGATCCGTCTGCTTGGCAACGTCTTTCCCGATCATCGGAAGCACCGCGCGCGTGAACGTACGGACCAGCGCATCTTCATACGGCTCCTCCGTCTTCGGGCAGGTGACGATCCCCTTGATCATGGGATGATCGCGCAGAAGCGATTCCGTGTCGAGACCTGTTTTGCCCACGAACAGGCAGCCGGGACGCCCGCCTTCGGACAAACGTTCCATGACCGCGACCGGCGCTTTTCTGAAGCGCAGGCTCTGCGCGTCGAAACTGCCTTCGCCGGTGACGGTAAAATCCGCCTCCCGTACGGCAAAGCCGAGCCCGATGCGTTCGAGGATCCGGTCTGCTCCGGGCGTTAAAGCGCCGCCGATCGAAGCGAGCGCAAAGCCGAGACCGCCCGCCGCACCGCTTCCCGGTGCATCCGGATTGCCGCCGAGCAAGACGGCAAGCCTTGTAAACTCCGGTTCCCACGCCGCGATCTGTTCCGGGCTTGCGCCCTTTTGCGGACCGAAAACGCGCAGCGCGCCGGTCTCTCCGGCAAGCGGCGCGGAGACGTCGTAAAGAACGGTGATCTCGCTCTTGCGGATCCTCGGATCCAGATCCTCCGTGTCGATCCGCACGATCTTCGGGAGCGTTTCCGGACACGGTTCCACGGGCGCGTCCTGCGCATCGAAGAACCGGACGCCGAGTGCATAAAGCGCGCCGAGTCCGAGATCGGTCGTCAGCGAACCGCCGATCCCGATCCAGATCTTCCGGTAACCGAGATCGAGCGTTTTCCGGATCAGCCTGCCGACGCCGGCGCTCGAGCGCTGTCCGACCGGCGGCGTCGCCTCATTCTTCCGGATGAATCCCACTGCATCCGCCGCTTCGATGACGGCGATATGACCGGGCATCACGCCGATTGACATCTGGACGCGTTCGCCGTTCAGGTCCTCCGAGAAGACAGTCTCGCAGCGTCCGCCGGTTCCGGCGATCAGCGTGCGCACCGTTCCCTCGCCGCCGTCCGCGACCGGCATTCTCACAACCCGAAGTCCCTGTTCTGCCGCGACCGTTCCGAGCACGCGCGTCAGTGTTTCCGCATTGCAAACGCCCTTCATGGAGTCCGGCGCAAGCAGCACCGTAAAGCCGTTCGACGGCTGCATCGGTACGACCGGCTCCGTCGGCAAAAATGCCGCGCCGGTTTCGTTCGGACGAACCTTGCCGTCCGCGTCGATCTCCGCAAGGATCGGGTACGGTCCGAAGCTCTCGAGCCAGTTCGCCTGGACGAGCGGATTTACAAGGCACAGTCTCGTCATCAGCCGGTCGAGCGCATGCATGGTTTTGCCTGCCGCGCGGGATTGTTTGATGCCGACATAGCAGACGATACAGGTATAAACCGGGCTTTCGGTGACCGGATCAAACGATTCGCAGGCTTCGTACAGTCCCGTACCGCGCGGATCGGACGCGTATACCGCCGAAAGCGCGATCTTCCAGCATGCGCGCTTGGTCCCGTCGGAAAAATCCCGGACCGGGAACCGCATCCCGATCGGAAAATAATGCCAGATCATGCTTCGTCCTCCGTTTCTATGCCGTTCAGAGTATTCTCTGCTTCTTCCAGTTTTTCATAAAGCGCCGTTTCCTCCGCTTCCAGGGACGAAACGGTTTCATACAGCTGCTGCATCCGGCGGTAATCGTTCCCCGTCTGGGCTTCCGCAAGCATCCGCTCCGCTTCGCGCTTCGCCGATTCGTTCTCCGCGATCAGGCGTTCGATGCGGTGGATCTCCTGCTTTGCTTTTGCGCGAAGCTGCTTTGCTTCCTTGCGTCTGAAATACAGATTGTCCGGGTCCGCGGGCTTTGCCGCAGATTCCTTTTCCGGCTTGCGTTCGACGATGCGTTCGAAAAGGTCCTCGTTTTCGTCGCTCTGCTCAACGAATCCGTCCTCCGTCATCAGGATGACGCGATCCGCAAGCCGCCGCACGAGATACCGGTCATGCGTGACGATCAGCACCGTGCCGGTGAATTTTTCAAGCGCGCTTTCGAGCATCTCCGCCGATGCAATGTCCAGATGGTTCGTCGGCTCGTCCAGAAGAAGGACGTTCGCGCCGGACAGCACGAGCTTCAGAAGCCGGATCCGCGTCTTTTCGCCGCCGGACAGCGTTCCGATGCGCTTGTCGATGTCGTCGTATTTGAACAGGAACATGCCGAGATAGCCGCGCAGCGTGTTTCGCTCGATCAGGGGAAACGCCGCGTCCAGCTCTTCGATCACGGTGTTCGCATCGTTCAGCTCATAGGTATTCTGCGCAAAATAGCCGAGACGCACGCCTGCGCCGATCTTATAGGTTCCCTCTGTCTGCCGCTCGCTTCCGGTCAGGATCCGCAGAAGCGTCGTCTTGCCGCATCCGTTCGCGCCGATCAGACATACGCACTGCCCCGCCCATATCATTGTGTTGAGATGCATAAACAGGCGGCGATTCGGAAAGCGCATGCCGAGGTCATACAGCCCGATCACTTCGTTTCCGGTCGGCGCGGGCGTCGGGAAACGGAACGCAATGGATTTTTCGTCGCGCTCCGGCTCGATCATATCCTCTTTGATCCGGTCGATCTGCTTCTGCTTCGACGCGATCGTCACATAGTTGTGCGCCTGGTTCCAGCGTTTCTGCTGCTCGATGATGCCTTCGATGCGGCGGATCTCCTTCTGCTTTCTGAGATAGATCTTCCGTTCGAGTTCGCGTGCGTCGAGCTTCAGTTCCATATAGCGGGAGTAGTTGCCGTCCGTGCCGCGGATCCTGCCGTGCTGCAGCTCCAGCATCCGCGTGACCGTGTCGTCCAGAAACGCGCGGTCGTGCGATACGACGAGCACGGCGCCTTTGAACTGGCGAAGATACTCGGTGAGCCAGCGGATCGCCGTGACGTCGAGATTGTTGGTCGGTTCGTCCAGCAGCAGCAGGTCCGCCTTCATCAGGATTGCGCGGGCGAGCATCGCTTTGCTGATCTGTCCGCCGGAAAACTGCGTGACCGGACGGCGAAGATCCTCCTCCGAAAAGCCGAGCCCGATCAGCGCGGAACGGGTCAGCGCGCGGAAGGTCGCGCCGCCTTCGCGCGAAAGCGTGTCGACCACGACCGACTGCCGTTTGATGAGCCGGTCCCGGTCGCCTTCGCCGCATTCGAGCTTTTCGAGGATCCGCGTTTCTTCGGCTTCGAGATCCAGAAGCGGACGAAACGCTTCAAGCGTAAAGGTATACAGGTCGACGTCGCCGTCCAGCTTCGGGATCTGTTCCACATAGGAGAGCTTCGTACCCTGGCGCATGCCGACTATGCCGCCGTCATACGGTTCCTTTCCCATCAGGATCCGCATGAGCGTAGTCTTGCCGCTTCCGTTTACGCCGATCAGACCGACGCGCTCCCCCGGACGGATTTCAAAGGAAACGTCCGAAAACAGCGTTCGGTCCGCAAAGGACTTTTTCAGGTTTTCTACGAATAATACCGACATAATTTCAAGCATAGTATACCACATCTTTTCGTTATTGGGAAATAATTCTTAAAAATTTCAAGATTCTGTTACATATTGTATGTTATAATAGAATGCAGAAAGGAGTCGAACGATGGATAATCAGGTCAAATTACTTCCCGAAAACAAACGCAGATCCATGCCGATCGTTTTGCGCATCGTCATTTCGCTGTCCGTTGCTGCAATGTTCTGCGCCGTCGGTCTGTTTTTCATACTTTGCGATCGTGCTATCTCGCCGTTTCCCACCGCCAACTCCGATTCCGAGTATCTGACGGCGAAAGAGGATTCCGTGCAGCTGCGCGGCTCTGCGCCTCGTTCCGCTCCCGTGCTGCTTGCGCCGACGGAGGTTCCCACGCCTGCGCCGTCCGGTCAGACGATCGCTCTTTCGAGCTATTCCACTCTGCAGCTGAACGATGACAATGCGTCCGTTCGCTTGCTGCAGGAAAAGCTGATGGATCTCGGCTATATGGAAGAGGACGAGCCCTGCACGCTTTACAACGAATCCACGAGGGACGCCGTTGCCCTGTTCCAGCGCGCAACCGATACCGAACAGAACGGGATCGCCTCCGCTTCTCTCCAGGAGATGCTTTTCAGCGACGACGCGCAGGAATACAGGATCAAGCTGAACGACAACGGCGCGGACGTCAGAAGCATACAGCGTCAGCTTTCCGAGCTCGGCTATTACACCGACCGCATCACCGGCTACTACGGTCCCAAAACAGAAGAAGCCGTTCTTCTGTTCCAGTCGCGGAACCACTATCTTGCCGACGGTCAGATCACGCGTGACGATTGGGATCTGCTCTATTCCGACAGAGCCATTCCCGCAGCGCCGAAGGAGACAGAAACGACGGAACGTTCCTCCGGCAATACGGATACTTCCGATGAGAATCCCGGAGGAAGCAACGAATACGGCGTGACCAGAACTTCCAAGAAGAC
>CAMPAN010000034.1 GCA_946631895.1 uncultured Clostridia bacterium | reverse complement strand
TTACGGAGGAGCACGGCGAGCTTTCCGCACATCGTCGTTTTGCCGGCGCCCTGCAGACCCGACATCAGGATCACGGCGGGCTTTTTCGGACCGAACTCCAGCTTGGCGTTCGTGCAGCCCATGAGGTTCGTCAGCTCTTCGTTGACGATCTTGATGACCATCTGCCCCGGCGTGAGGCTTTCGAGCACGTCGGCACCGACGGCGCGCGCTTCCACGCGCTTCACAAAGTCCTTGACGACAAGGAAGTTGACGTCCGCTTCGAGAAGCGCCAGCTTGATCTCGCGCATGGCGTCCTTGACGTCACGCTCGGAAAGCCGCCCCTTGCCGGTCAGCTTTTTGAATACGTTCTGCAGTTTGGATGCGATGCCTTCAAATGCCATCTTCGTCCTCCCAAATGCCCGCAAGCTCTGCAAGATACCCTTCCAGCGCCGCACGGTCCCCGTCCCTTAAAGGCACGTCCTTGAAGCGGTTCCGAAGCGCCCGCAAAAGCGCGGTCTGTTTTGCTTCCTTCCGGATGAGTCCCGCCGCCGCTTCGATCCCGTGCAGCTGATTCGATCCGCGCGCGATGATGTCTCTGACGCCCTGCCGCGAAATGCCCTCGCGCTCCGCGATCTCCGCAAGCGAGCAGTTTTCGTCGGTATACTGCCGCAGGATGCTTCTCTGCCGTTCGGTGAGCATCTGCTCATAGCGGTCCAGAAGCATGCCGAGCTCAAACAATCGTTCCATAAAATCTCCGGGGTGTAAAGTCTTTTTCCTTTACACTCGTTCCATTATACCGGTTTTGTTCCGTTTGTCAAGTATTATTTTGCGGTGATTGCATAAAACAGGGAAGCAGAGATCATCTGCTTCCCTGTGAACCGAGTCTTGCTTTTTAATGATCTTACGGAAGATCGATCCAGATTGCCGGTCTTACGCCGTAATCGCTCATGGTGACGAGGTCTCCTTCTCTGAAAACCGCACCGTGCGGATTGATAAGCATTGCATGATCAGTACTCTGACCCGGATTTCTGAGCCACCACCAGCAATAATCACCGATCATGTTGAGCTTGCCGACTTTCTTCATATACTCGGTAGGCTCTGCAATACGATCCGGTTTGTAATCAAAAAACTTGCCTGCATCGTAGGAATCCAGAATAAACACGCGTTCCTTCGAATCTATACCGATATCAATACCATAGAATTCATTGCCGATATCGCGGTGCGTCTCTTCCAGAATAAACTTTTGCTCCTCTTTCGAGAACGCTGTATTCAGGAAGTTATCGTTCAGCCAGGTCCGTAGGTCGCATTCGCGCCATCTGATATTTTTATGTTTGTTATGGAACGGCCGGTTTTCAATAACCTTTTTCGTAATCATCAGGACTTTCGTGCCGCTTACCTTCAAAACGAGCCATTCGATCGGTTCTTTTCCGTTGGAGGTGTTCCCGTCCTGTTCATAAACGCCGAATGTGACGACATCGTATTTCCGAAGCCGATTTGCATCGGTAATCTCTTCGCCGTTCATTCTCGGGTAGCTATTTGTAACAGTAGTCTTAGATACGTCTTCCGGTTGTGTTACAGCGGGTTGTTCGACCGGTTTCACCGTTACAGCAGGTTTCGCTGTCACCGTCGGTTTCACTGTTACCGCCGTCTTCGGCTCCTCCGCTGCCTTCGGTTCCTCGTACTTCACTTTTGCCGTCGGTTGTTCTGCCGGCTTGTTTTCCGTCTGAAACTGCCCCGGATCCACAACGATCTTGATACAGGCGGTCGCCGTTGCCAGCATCAATACCGCCATGATCAGCGTAAGCGTTTTTTTCATGATACCCTCCTGCTCTCCTCTTTTATCTCTCGGAAAGATTATATTTCTTTATATCCGAAAATGCAAGGCAAACGAATCATTATATATGATCAATGCCCGGACCGGAATAACGGACGCCCCTGTTTTCACCACACCTGCCAGCGCCAGACGAAGGCAAGCAGGTACAACGCGGACAGCGGGACGAGGACGAGCGCGGCAAGGATCTTCTGCCACGTCTTTTCGGTGCAGGCGGCAAGCATCATCGCGACGACCGGCATGGAAAGAAGATAACGCGGACCGGACAGCAGCCACGTCGCGCCGATCGCGATCGTAAAGTATGCAATGAACCACGCGGCATAGCTCGGACGCAGTTTCTTCGCCGTCAGCGCAAAGAGCCCGAGCGTTCCGAAATGCCAGATGAGGTTCGGCAGCCAAAGCCCGAAGATGTTCTCGCGGTTGCCCTCCCGGATGCAGTCGAGCAGGTAGTTCGTCTGATAGGATGCGGTGTTGAAAAACCAGCCGAGATGCTGGCTCCACCACCGGTGCTGATAGGTCAGAAACTGCAGCGGATAGTCGGACACGGTCTTGTTGATCCAAAGATACGCAAGAAAGCCCGCCGGCACGAGCAGTATGGACAGAATCCCGAGCGCGTGCGATCTCCGTCCCCTGCCCTTCTCCGAAACCGCGCGGATCCACTCAAGGACCATCGGCGCAACGAGCAGCAGCCCGACCGTGCGCGTGAACGCGCAGTATGCGCCGAACAGTCCGGCGAACAGATACCGTTTCCTGCGGAAGCACAGCAGTGCGGACAGCGCCAGAAGCAGATAGAGCGACTCGCTCATCGGCGCGACAAAGAAGAATCCGCCCGGCAGCAGCAAAAGCATCAGCACCGTACGGAACGCGTGCCTGTGGTCGTAATCGAGCCGCATCAGCCGGTACAGTACGCTGCAGGCCCCGGGGAACGCGAGCATGGACACGAGCAGCCCCGCGAGGGCGTCGTCTCCGAGGATCCGGTAGAGCGGATAGACGGCAAGCGGGTAGCCCGGCAGAAACACGAGCTGGACGACGCGTCCGACGTCCTCGCCGTTCCGGAACCATTCCTCCGTCGTTTCGAAAAACAGCTTCGGCACGTACCAGTCGCGCGTGATGTCGAGATAGTGTCCGCTGTCCAGGCAGCGCCAGAACTCGATCGCGCCGCGGAACGTGAAGCCTTCCCCGTTGCGCACGGACAGCGCAAGCGTCACCGCGCCGAACAGCAGCGCTTCGACCGCAAAGGCAAGCAGCGCGATCAGAAGCGCGGCATGCTTCGGTTCGTGTTCGTCGAGCGGCGCTTCGGTCCGGTCCGTCCAGAACGTCATCCATGCCGGGACAAAGCGAAGGCAGCCAATCGTGAACAGCGCGATCGAGCACGCCGCGGCGGCGATGCCGGACGCCGACGGATGCTCGTTCAGAATCCAGTATCCGAACGCAGCCAGCAGCGCGAGAATCCCGACGCCGGAAATGATCCGCGCCGCGATCCTGTTATCATGATGTTTCATGGGTTCCTGTTCCATTGACGCTTCCTTTCTTTCGATCAGTATAGCATACCTGCGCGTGTCCGCTCAACCCCCGGCTTAAAATTTACATTCGTAAAGTTTCACATCTTTGCTACATTCGCACGGGCCGGAGTGTGTTATAATAAAGTATCATACTGGGAAATTGGTTCCCTTCGATCGGAGATGCCGCTATGTTTGCGAAATTCAGCGTCAAAAAACCGTTTACCGTGCTTGTGGTCGTCCTGCTCGTCCTCGTGCTCGGCTATGTTTCCGTCACCAAAATGACGCCGGATCTGCTGCCGGATATGAGTTTTCCGTACATCGTCCTGTTCACGACGTGTCCCGGCTCCTCACCCGAGGAGGTCGAGGCGAAGGTCACAAAGCCCATGGAACAGGCGATGTCCGCGCTCGATCACATCAAATCCGTCACCTCGAAGAGCAGCGAAAACGTCTCCGTCGTCTACCTCACCTTCGAGGACGGCACCGACGTCGATATGGCGTCGATCGACGTGCAGAAAGCGATCGGCATGCTGACCGTATCGTGGGACGAAAGCATCGGCGCGCCCGTCATGATGGAGCTGAGTTCCGACCTCATTCCCGTCACCGTCGCCGCGGTCTACGCAAAGGACAAGGACCCGCTGGAGCTTTCCGCGTTCGTCAGCGACACGCTGCTTCCGCGGCTCGAAGGCGTTTCGGGCGTGGCGTCCGTCACGACCTCCGGGCTCATCGAGCGGCAGGTGGAGATCACGATCGACGACGACAAGATCGACGCGCTGAACGAAAAGGTGTTTTCCGCGATCGACGGGGAATTTGAAGAAGCGACCAAAGAGCTGGACGAAGCGCGGCAGAAGGTCAGGGACGGCGAACAGGAGCTTGAGGAAAACAAGGAAAAGCTCGACGAGGGACAGGAAGCGCTCGATCAGGGGAAAGCTGCCGCCGGTCACGCGATCCGTGAAGCGGAACAGAAGCTGGACGACGCGGACAGGGAGCTGAACGACGCGATCAATGAGCTCAACAGTCAGCGCAACGCGCTTTCCCAGCAGCTTGAAACCGCAAATTCCATGCGTTCGCAGCTGCTTTCCCTCAAGCAAACGATCCGGACGCTCGAAACCGGCAAGGCGATGTTCGACCAGTCGATCGCCGCGATCGAGAACGACCCGTCGCTTACGCCCGAACAGAAGCAAATTTATATCGACGCGATCCGGTCGAGCGCGGAATATCGCGCGATCGAGGACGGTCTCAATGAGGTCGACGCGCAGCTTGCGGCAAACGGACTCGACCGCGCCTCGCTCGATCAGGCGATCGCCGATCTCGATACCGCGATCGCGCAGCTTGAGGAAGGAATCGCCGCCGTCGACGATCTTCTCGCGCAGGCGGAGAGCGGCAGGCTCGATCTTGAAAAAGGACGCGAGGAACTGGAAAAGCAGAAGCGCAGCGTATACGGCAAGCTCGGCGCGGCGCAAAACGCGATCGACGAAGGCAAGCAGGCGCTTGCGCTCGGCGAAAAGGAACTGGAAGCCGGAAAGACGCAGCTTGAACAGGCGGAGCAGGCGGCGGCGGATCAGCTTGCCGCAGCCAAGGAAGCGGCGAACCTGCACAATATCCTGAGCAAGGACATGATCGCAAAGCTCCTTTCCGCGCAGAACTTCTCCATGCCCGCGGGATATCTCCGGGAGGATGAGACGCAATGGCTCGTTTCCGTCGGCGACGAAATCGAAAGCGTCGACATTCTGGAGCAGATCCCGCTGTTCTCCGCGGGGATCGGCTCGCTCGATACCATCACGCTCGGCGACATTGCGAGCATCCGCATCACGGACAACACCGACCGCACCTACGCGAAGATCAACGGCGAAAACGGCGTTCTGCTCTCGTTCTCGAAGCAGTCGAGCTACGCGACGGCGACGGTCTCGGACAGCATCGAAAAGCGCTTCCGCGAGCTTGAAGAGACGTACCCCGGGCTCTCCTTCACCTCGCTGATGAGCCAGGGCGATTTCATCCACATGGCGATCTCGTCGGTCGCGGAGAACCTTCTGATCGGCGCGGCGCTCGCGATCCTGATCCTCTTCCTCTTCCTGCGGGACCTCCGTCCGACGCTGATCGTCGGCATTTCGATCCCGGTCTCGGTGCTGTTCGCGCTTGTGCTCATGTACTTCTCCGGCGTCACGATGAACGTCATCTCGATGTCCGGTCTTGCGATCGGCATCGGCATGCTCGTCGACAACTCGATCGTCGTCATTGAAAACATTTACCGTTTGAGAAGCGAAGGCGTTCCCGTCCGGGAGGCTGCCGTGCAGGGCGTCAAGGAGGTTGCCGGCGCGATCACGGCGTCGACGCTCACCACGATCTGCGTATTTGTGCCGATCCTCTTTGTGCAGGGGCTCACGCGCCAGATCTTCATGGATATGGTGCTGACCGTCACCTATTCCCTGCTTGCAAGCCTGCTCGTTGCCATGACGGTCATTCCCGCAATGGTCACCGGCGTGATGCGCCGTCCCGTCAGACCGCAGAGCAGGACGCGCAAAAAGCTGATGGCGGCGTTTGAAACGGCCCTGCGCTTTACGCTGCGGCACCGCGCGCTCGCCCTGCTGCTCGCGCTCGTCATCCTCGCGGGTTCGGCGTGGGCGGTCATCCGCAGAGGCTTTGTGATGTTCCCGGAAAGCGGCGGCAAACAGATCTCGGTCACGGTGCCGCTCGAAAAGGGCACGTCGTTTGAGGACGCGACGAAGATCGCCGACGAGTTCATGGAGATCATGTACACCGTGCCCGGGCTCACCGACGCGGGCGGCATGCTCGGCGGCGGGATCACCTCGATCCTCGGTATGAGCGGCGGACAGAGCACAAGCGTTTCCGAGCTGACGATCTACGGTCTGATCGACGAGAAGAGCGAGCTTTCGAGCATCACGATCCGCAACGCGCTTGACGATGCGCTCTCGCCGCTGAAAGCCGAGCACCCCTATACGATCGCGGGCATGAGCACAATGAGCTTCTCGTCCTCCATGTCCGGCGACGACGTTTCGATCAAGGTCTATGCGAACGACCTTGCGGTGCTCGGCGATACGGCGCGTGCCGTCGCGGACGCGCTTTCCTCGGTCGACGGGATCAGGGAGGTCGACAGCGGCGCGGACGAAACCATGCCGACCCTGCACGTTTCCGTGGACAAGGCAAAGGCGGCGGCGCACGGACTGACCGTTGCGGAAACGTATCTGAAGCTCGTCGAGGTGCTGAAGAACACCGCATCCTCCACCTCCGTTTCCGCGAACGCGACTTCGCTCGACGTCTCCGTCATCGCCGATTCCGGCGTGCCACATTCCCGCGAAGCGCTCGAAAACCTGACATTCTCCGTGACGCGGCTGGATAAATCGGTCGAGACCGTGAAGCTCAGGGAGATCGCGACGGTCACCGAAACGACCACGCTCTCCTCCATCAACCGTATCGACCAGCGGCGCTGCCTGACCGTCACCGCAACGCTCGAGGAAGGCAGAAACGTCACACTTGTAAGCCGCGACGTCGAGAAGGCGGTCGACGCGATCGTGCTTCCCGCGGGCTGCACGCTGACCTACGACGGACAGAACGAGGCGATCAACAGCGCGCTGAAGGACCTGGTCTGGATGCTCGCGCTCGGCGTTCTCATCATCTATCTCATCATGGTCGCGCAGTTCCAGTCGCTTCTCTCTCCGTTCATCGTCATCGGCACCGTGCCGCTGGCGTTCGCGGGCGGGTTCCTCGCGCTGTGGATCACCGGCACGGAGGTCGGCGTCGTCCCGATGATCGGCTTCATCATGCTCGTCGGCATCGCGGTCAACAACGGTATCGTGCTTGTCGATACCGCAAACCGCTTCCGCGATGACGGCATGAAAAAGCGCGACGCGATCGTACGGGCAACGGTCATCCGTCTGCGCCCGGTCCTGATGACGGCGCTTACCACGATTCTGGGGCTGCTGCCGCTTGCGATCGGTCTCGGCACCGGCGCGGAGATCGTACAGCCGGTCGCGATCGTGTGCATCGGCGGACTGACCTACGCAACGCTGATGACCGCATTCATCATCCCGGTGCTTTACGACATCTTCCGCCGCGACAAAAAGCCGGAACCGGAGCCTTCCCCCGCGCCCGAAACATCGCAGCCCGCAGTCGGACAGGCGTGACACGCACTGCGGTACGAAACGACTGAGGAGGTTTATATGAAACAAAGAAAATCCATCCGTATGGTATGCTTGGCTGTTCTGTTTTTGATACTGACGGGCTGCGGCAGGCAGGCGGCGACGTATGATCCGCAGCTGATCCCGGAACTGATCGAAGAGATGGTGGTCGATTACGGTGCGTATGGTACGGATGCGGAAGAGAAAGTGGCAAGCCTGCTCTCGGAACTGGAAAAAGCCGACGCAGGGACCGCGGCGCGTTGGAAACAGGTCATGCAGATCTGGATGTCGAAGGATCTCGGTCAGCCGCTGCACTATGATATTCTTCCGGACGGACTGCCGGGCACAAACGAGCTGTGTATCGTTGTCCTGGGATTCCAACTGAACCCCGACGGAACCATGCGGGAAGAGCTGATTCAGCGCCTCACAGTCGCGCTTGCAAGCGCGGAAAAATACCCGAACGCCTATATTGTCTGTACGGGCGGCGGCACAGCCGCGGAAAACGAATCCGCATCCGAGGCGGGTGAAATGGCAAAATGGCTTCAGGAACACGGCGTTGACAGACAGCGTCTGATCGTGGAGGACAATTCGATCACGACCGCGCAGAACGCTGTCTTCACCTATGACATTCTGACGTCCCTGTATCCGTCGGTAAACAAGCTGGCGATCGTCTCAAGCGATTACCACATCGCAACCGGAGAGCTCCTGTTCCGGGCGGAATCGATCCTCCGGGCAAGCGTGCCCGGAAACGAGAGACTTGAGGTGATTTCAAACGCCGCATGGAAAGCCCCCTCCGGATCGCTTTCGGCAATGTTCCAGGCGGGCGCGCTGATAGAGCTGTCCGGCGACATCGGAACCGCGTTCGAGATCTATTACGACACCTACGACATCCACGAACTGCCCCCGCTGAAATGAGCGCAGTTTTTTCAGACGCAGCAAAGCGGACCGCCGAAGAACGATTCTGTAAAGGGTGTTTCTTAACAACCCTTCCGTCTTTTGCTTCGCAAAATCCACCCTCCCTTGCACAGGGAGGGCTTTTTCTTGCGTAAAAAAGGGGCTCCCCTGTGCAAGGGGAGCTCGTTATTTATACCGTAAGGGCGCACTTATACACCACTTTCAGCGGTGATCCGCTCCGCTTCCATTTCGCTTCGCTCCGTTACAGAGGCAGTTCGCGCGCTCCCCGCGCGTCGCCATCTTTCCTTCGTCGGAACGTGCGATCAATCATACTTTTACCTATCGAATAAGAAAAGCGCAGCCGCCTGTAAAACGACTGCGCTTTGAATACCTCCCCTGACAAACCGCCTCTGAAGCGGTCCGTTTTTTGTGTTCGATTATCGGTCCTCCTCCGCCAGCGTGCGGAAACGGGTGTACTCGCCCTGGAAGACGAGGCGGCAGGTTTCGATCGGGCCGTGACGGTTCTTTGCCACGATCGCCTCGCTCTCGTTGCCCGCGGTCTCGTCGTAGACGGCGGCGCGGTACAGGAGGATGACCATATCCGCGTCCTGCTCGATCGAGCCGGATTCGCGAAGGTCGGAAATCATCGGGCGGTGGTCCTGACGCATTTCGGGGCCGCGGTTCAGCTGGCTTAGCAGGATGATCGGAATGTTGAGCTCACGCGCCAGCAGCTTCATCGCACGCGTCATGTCGGAGATCTCCTGCTGCCGGTTGTCGTTCTTGCGGTTGCCCGCGCCGGTGCCCTGCATCAGCTGCATATAGTCGATGATCAGAAGATCGAGCCCCTGCTGCGCCTTCAGTCTGCGGCACTTCGAACGGATGCTCGCGACGGTCGCGCCCGCCGAATCGTCGATATACAGCTTGCTCGCCTGCAGCGGAACGGACGCTTCCATGAGACGCTGCATCTCGGCGTCGGAAAGCGAGCCGTCCTTGATCTTCTGCGAGTCCACGGCGGCTTCGGTGCACATGATGCGCATCATCAGCTGTTCCTTGCTCATTTCGAGCGAGAACACCGCCACGGCACGGTTGTCGTGCAGCGCGGCATACTGCGCGATGTTCATGGCAAACGCGGATTTGCCCATTGCCGGACGCGCCGCCAGAATGATCAGGTCGCTCTTTTGCAGACCGTTCGTCAGCCGGTCGAGCTTTGAGAACCCGGTCGCGATGCCGGTGAGCTTTCCTTTGCGGTTGACGATCTCACCGATCTGGTTGATCGTGTTCGGGACGATCTCCACCGCAGGCGTCAGCGTGTCCTCCGTCTTGCGCATGGAGATGTCGTAGATCTTGCGCTCGGCGTCGTTCAGGGAATCCTCCACGTCGCGCCGGTCGTTCATGCCGTCGCGGATCATCTCGTTGCCGACGCGGATGAGCGCGCGCTGGATGCTGTGCTCCTCGACGATTCTGCAGTAGTGCGAGACGTTCGCCGCCGTCGGCACGAAGCTCATCAGATCGGTCAGATACACGAGCCCGCCCGCGCTGTCGAGCTTGCCTGACTTTTCGAGCGCGTTACTGAGCGTCACGACGTCGACCGCGTTGCCCGCCTGACGGATCGCGCGCATGGCTTCGAAGATGCTTGCGTGCGCGTCCTGATAAAAATCGTCCGGCTTCAGCTGCTCCAGCATCGAATCGAGCGCGCCTGCGTCCAGCAGCATTGCGCCGAGGACCGAGCGTTCCGCCTCTATGCTGTGGGGCAGGGATTCTATCGTTGATTGTTCCATACTGTTTTCTTATCCTTCCGGTTATAGGGTCGGCATGCACCGGACCGCGCCCGAAAAACCCGGCGCGATCCGAAGGAACGGAAATCCTTTATTCCTCTACGATCACCTTGACGGTCACGGAAACGCCTTCAAAGAGCGAGAGCTTTGCGGAGTATTCGCCGAGCGCGCGGATCGGCTCGATCGAGATCTTCTTTCTGTCCACGTCCACGCCCTTCTGCTCTTTCAGCGCCGCGGAGATCTCCTTGCCGGAGACGGTGCCGAACAGCTTGCCGTTCTCTCCGACACGTGCTTTGACATGGATCGTATGTCCGTCCAGCGACTGCGCGATCTCGCGCGCTTTGATGCCGGCTGTAAACTTTCTGTGCTGTGCGGCGCTCTTCTGAATGTTTGCCGCGTTGATCGCCTGCGCGTCCGCGGGCTCCGCCATCTTGCGGGGAAGCAGGAAGTTGCGCGCATAACCGTCGCTGACGTTGACCACTTCGCCCTTCTTGCCGCTGCCCTTTACGTCTTCCAAAAGCAATACCTTCATCGTCCGTTTCGTCCTTTCTTATTTTTGCGTGTTCTCCTGTTCGTACCAGTCGATCGCTTCCTCAAGCGTTGCGATCGCCTCTTCCGCGGTTGCGCCTTTGAGCTGCGCGCCCGCCATGGTGAGGTGTCCGCCGCCGCCGAGCCGTTCCAGGATGACCTGTACGTTGATCTGTCCGTAGCTTCTGCCGGAAATCGCAACCTGCTCGTCCGTTTCCGCCAGTACAAACGCCGCGTTGATGCCGCGGATGCCGAGGAGCTCGTCCGCCGCCTGCGCCGCCACAAGCTGCGCGTCCGGCGCGTTCTTCGGAACGACCGAGATCGCGATGCCGCTGCTGCGGATCTTCGCCTGTTCAACCACGTTCGCACAGCGCACATAGCTCTGATAGTCGTTCTGGAACATCTGCTTGACCGAGCTCAGGTCCGCGCCGTTCCGTCTGAGGTATCCGGCGGCGTCGAACGTACGCGATCCGACGTTGAACGCAAACTGTTTCGTATCCACCGTGATGCCCGCGAGCAGCGCGCTGCAGGTGAACGCCGACGGTTTCACGCTGTCGGCAAAATACTGCATGACCTCGGTGACCATTTCGCTTGCGCTCGACGCGCGCGTTTCCAGATAGTGCAGCGTCGCGTTGTCAATATAGTCCGCGTTGCGCCGGTGATGGTCGATGAGCACGATGTGCTCCGTCCTGCTCAAAAGCTGCGGCGCGACCGTATTGGAGGCACGCTGCGTGTCGACCACGACGAGCACGGCATCCTCCTTCATCATCTCGGCTGCCTGCTCCGGCGAAATGATCAGCGAACCTGCGCCGGATTCCTCGAGCGTCTTGATCGCGTCCTCGATCGTCGAATTGACGCGGTCGAGCACGATATAGGCATGCGTCCCGACGTGATTTGCACAGGTCATGATGCCGAGCGCCGCGCCGATGCAGTCCATATCGGAATTGCGGTGTCCCATGATGAAAACGTCGCCGCTGGTCTCCAGCAGCTGGAACAGCGCCTTTGAGAACAGCCTTGCCTTCACGCGGGATTGACGCGGATCGCTCTGTCGTTTGCCGCCGTAGAAGCGGTAATCCGTGCCGTCCTTGACGACGACCTGATCGCCGCCGCGTCCCAGCGCAAGCTCCATCGCGCGGCGCGCATCCTGCTCGGACTGCGAAAGCCGCGGCGCGATGCCGAAGCCGACGGACAGCGAAACCGCCGAGGACGAGCCCGTTTCGATCCGGTGCGCCTGCTCCAGCAGCGTGAATTTCTCCTGCTCAAGCTGCTGCATCTGCTTCGCTTCAAGCACCAGCAGGAACCGCCCGTTGTCGTATCTGCGGTAGATGCCGCCGAGGCGCTTCGATAGATCCGCGATCAGCCGTTCAACCTCCGCAAGCACCGCCGTGCTGTGGATCTGTGTGTCGCTCAGAAGCTCTTCATAGTTATCCACGAAGATCAGCGCGACGTACGGACGCTGTTCAGTATAGAGACGCTGATAGTGCGCCGCCTCCGTGCGGTCGATCCAGTACTGGAACACGAGCTTTTTCTCGGTCTCGCGCGTGATGAGCATGTTCATCACCTGAAAATTGCTGCCGTTATAGTCGATCTGCAGCGTACGCGTCGGCTGTTCGCCGTCGAATTCGGGAATCGCTTCCCGGATATTCGATCCGTCAAACAGGGAAGCAAACGCGTTGTTTCTCCAGGTGATCCTGCCGGAAAGGTCCATTACCGCAAACGGGACGGAAATGCCGGTCGCCAGCGACACGACCGCGACGTCGTTCTCCCGGAAGACGCGATCCATCCTTGCCTGCTGTTTTTTTGCAATGCTCCGGAGCAGCAGCGTCATGATCCCGAGCCACAGAAGTCCCGCGCCGAGGATCGACAATGCGATGATGTACTGCTCCGCAACCAGCGCGGTCACAGCTGCGCCGATCAGGACGATCGACCCGAATGCAATGATGATTCCGCTGTACTGTTTCATAAACGTCCCCCGTTCTTTCCGGTGTTCAAAGGTTTTCGCAGCGACGCAAGCATGCCGAGCACCACCAGCAGGATCCCCCCGACACTCGGCAGCATCACGAGCATGCCGACAGCGATCCAGATGATCCACCCGCGGTTCATGCGCAGACCGGCATCCCGGACCGCGCAGAGTCCCGCCAGCATGCAGGGCATCCGCCACAGCACGTCCGCCGCCGAGGAAAGCGCGTTCGCCGTCTCCCAGCCGAACATGCTCAGCAGAAACGTGCCGATCGCCAGCACTGCGGAGAAGATCACATACCAGCGCTCGCACCGCCACTGCGCAAACCGCGGAAGCGGCGTGAGCGTCGCTCCTCCTTTCCGGTTATACAGGTGCGACAGCAGCGTATTCGAAAGCGACGCCGCCATCCCGCCCGTGAGCATCGACGATACGCAGATCGCCTCCGCGTTGTCTCTGTAAAGCTCGATGACGTCCGAAAGCTTCATGCCCGCAAATCCCGCTTCGAGAATGCCCGCAGACTCCAGCGACTTGCCGAACAGACCGAACGCGTTCCGGAACCATGCGTATCCGTCGCCGGTTTCGAGAAGCCCCGGCAGGCAGAACCGGCAATACAGCGCCGCAAGGATCACAAACGATCCGTACAGCACCGTTCGGAAATTGCTGATCAGGAGCTTCTGCAGCGCATACAGTCCGACGCCGGGCAGCGTGCACAGCAGCGCCGCAAATGCCGCCGTCTTCACGTCGCGGAAAACGAGCATGCCGCAGCTGAACGAAAGCGCCGCAAAAACCGGAAGCATCCACGGTGAAACGGTCGCCGCGCTCCTTGCCCAAAGGGACGGCACAACCGTCAGAAGCACAAGCGTCAGCAGCGCTTTGAGCAGCAGAAGCATCAGCTCCTCGCCAGGCAGTTCCGGGCGGGGATCCCATGCCGGAATCAGCACAAGAAGCAGCGTTCCCGCCGCTGCGCCGAACGTAAACAGCCACCGGAGGTCATTCAATTTGGATCGGTTACAAGCTTCCATAGTCACATTTTACGCGTTTTCCGTCCACTCGTCAAGGAAAACCGTAAAGAAACGCCGGGAGGTCCGAAGACCGTCCCGGCGGATGGTTTTTATTTGGCTCTCGTTCTGATCTCTTCCATGATCTTTTCGATGAATGCGTCGACCGGCATCGCGCCGAGATCGCCGTCCTTTCTCGAACGCACGGCAACGGCGCCGCTTTCCGCTTCCTTGTCGCCGATGACCAGCATGTACGGGATCTTCATCATCTGCGCCT
>CAMPAN010000033.1 GCA_946631895.1 uncultured Clostridia bacterium | reverse complement strand
TCTTGCCGGACTTGGTCACGGAAAAACGCTTTGCTGCGCCGCGATGGGTTTTGATCTTCGGCATAATGGTTCCTCCTGCTGATACTTTTCGATTACTTTTTCGGTGCAAGCACCATAAACATGTTTCTGCCCTCTTGCTTGGGAGGACGTTCCTTCACCGCGACGTCGGATACCATGTCGAAGAAACTCTCCATGACGTCCTCGCCCATTTCGCCCTTGGTGATCTGTCTGCCGCGGAAGCGGATCGAGACCTTCACCTTGTCGCCGTTGCGCAGGAACTTATCGCACTGTTTCGCCTTGACCTCCATATCGTGCTGGTCGATGGTGGCGGAAAGACGGATCTCCTTGATCTCGATGATCTTCTGGTTGCGCTTTTGTTCCTTTTCTCTTTTCAGCATGTCGTACCGATACTTGCTGTAGTCCATGAGCTTGCAAGTCGGGGGTACGTTCTGGGAGACCTTTACAAGGTCCAGTTCGCGTTCGTCCGCCAGACGCTGTGCGTCCCGCACATCCATAATACCGAGCTGCTGTCCGTTTTCGTCGATCAGCCGCACTTCGGGGTCGCGGATCTCTTCATTGATCTGCATGTCCTGCGTAGCGATGAAAAAACACCTCCTAAGAAAATAGTGGGCGCAGAATGCACCCACCATGAGAAAGCTCTTGCGATCTTATTTACCGTGACGCGGCGCGATTGCCGGCAGGTGAGAGCGGGTGCTCTGCTTGAAAACACGACTATTATAATGACGCTTTCCGCTTTTGTCAAGCGTTTTTTCTTGATTTTGTCGAACTTTTTCCACAACAGCTCAGCCGTCAATTCTTGTCCGCAGGACCAATCATACCGCAAGGCGCGTCATGACAACCTCGTCTCAAGTCTCAGCGAAAGCATTATTCTGCGTTTGAAGTACCATCTTTCGGTCTTCGCCGCATTCCTTTGGCTATAGCCAACAGAAGCAAGTATAATCCTTCATTTTTTCCTGTGAAAATTCTGCCCGGTTTTAATCCCTGTACATTGTTTGGAAAGCGATTGTAATTGTCGATATCCGCATCCTGCGCGGGCCATCTGCTGCCATATCCCCACTCGCGGAATTTTTCTGTCTTGTGCTCCCATGTTATAAATTCATAGTTGAACAGCGCCATCTCATTTTCAGTCATATCATGGACTGAAAAGTTTTCCGGCGGGGTTTTTGCATCCATCAACGTATCTCTTGCACTTACGGTAACTAGCTTTCCGGAATCTGAAATCGCATAATAAACGATGCAATGGTCCACACCTAAAAGCCCGTATTCTATATTTTTATAAACCACTTTTCGCAAAACATAAAAAGTCGCGATCGGCTCTTCCACAGGTTCCCATGTTACGATTTGTTTTTTTCTTTTGATAATCCAACCATGCGTCTCTTCCCTGATGACCTGCTTTTTGTAATGCTTTGAAACTGTGATAAAATCCGATCGGTTTAACGCGGAAAAAGCCTTCTTTGCCATCTCACAAATCTGTTCATGACTGTAGTTCATAAAGCTCTCCTATCCCGTCCTCTGGAAGCTGTATTTTCCATCTGCCTGCGAAGATCATCAAGTAATTCGAATAATATAATTCTCTCGTTAATATCAGCAGCAATATCGGTTGAACTCACGAATTGCATCGGAAAGAGATGAGAAGGGTCCGTATTTGGATCTTCCGTCCATCACGTAAACATAAAAAACCACACCATTTCCTTCGATCCAACAATGACCATATGAACTGTGTCCTTCTTTGTAAATCATAATGCTGCCTCCTATTATACAGATTTATTTGATTATCCTATATGGATTATCTTTTGTCAAGAAAAACCGCCTCCTGCGCCTTGCAAATGGACGATCAGTATTTATCTTGATTTTTGCTTCTTTCCGTGCGCGGCGCGGGCGATTGCGATGAGAAGGAACAGGAACGTGAGGATCTCCATCGCGAGCAGCACAAGGAAGCAGCCGTAGAGAACCGTGTTGAGATATCCTGTCAGAATCGTGCGGAACGCAGAAACAGAGATGTTCAGCCGGTCTACGTACCCGAACAGCAGGAACTGCATGACCGGCACAAAGACAAGCGTCACCCCCATGAACATTCCGCCCTGTATGACAACCGAGCCCGCACGTCTCGACGGTCCGGTATACATCATCCGCAGAAAGATCAGCAGGATCACCGTCAGCAGCGCGCCCGAAACGAAAAGTACCAGCGACGATTTGCAAAACGTGTTATCGCGGAAGTTCAGAAACGGTCGGATGATCAGCTCCGTGTTGATTGCGGATAGATCCTCCGTCACCGCCTGCGCGCAATCTTCGGAAAAATCGCGTACCCCCTCCTCGCCGAACGCTGTATGCGCTCTTGCAAACGAGGCAAAACCGTCCGCAGGGAATGCGGGCAGCTTGAGCGGCGCCGTCGCGTTTTCCGCGAACAGCGCATCGATCATCCGGTTCGTGTAGGAACGGATCGCATCATCCGTCACAAATTCCGGCAGCTCCGTTCCGTCGACGCCGTACAGCAGCGCGACATGATCCAGATCCTCCGAAACGCGCTCCCGCATTTCGGCGCAGTAAGTCTTCGTCGGCATAAACGCCTTCAGATACTTCGGGTTCAGCGCAGCAAAGCGAACCGCAGCGGACGCGAGCGTCAGCGCGATCGACGCAAACAGCAGTGTGAGCAGGATCACCGTTCCGATTGCCTTAAAGAATTTCATCGGCTCACCTCCACGCCGTCGATCAGGTCGCACAGCAGCACGCAGCGGTCCGTGCGGCGCTTGCCGCTGTTGTCACGCGGATAGCAAGTGTACAGCACCAGATCCGCGTCCTGTCCGGCGTCCATGTACCAGCGATCCGTCCCTTTTGCGGTCTTCACTTCCCGTACACGGTAAGCGTACGGACCGTAGCTGGTTTCCAGCTGTACGGTCGCGCCTGCCGGCGTATCCTCGAGCCGTGCAAAATCGCGGGTGACGTGTGCCGAGATGATCGTGCAGCCGTGTTCGCCCGGAAAATACGAACCGAACGACATGCCCGCGCCTTTCTTCAGCAGCTTTTTATCCGCGCCGAGATAAACCGGGATGTTTTTGATCTCCCAGCCGCCGCCTTCCCAAACGACATTGAGGCGGGCGAACTGCTTTCCGTACGCAATCGACGGGATCGCGGAAAGCACATTCGGACGTCCGGACGGAATAAAGCCGGTGTCCACGTCCGTGATCTCGGTTTGTCTGTCGCTGCCGACAAGCAGCCCGAAGTAGGAACTCTCTTCGACTACGGTCTGAAACAGATACATGCTGAGGCAGAATACACCCGCAAAGAATAACAGAAACGGGATCGTCAGCGCGACGCCCCTGCCGACCGGAGATCCGGTCCTGTCGCGTGCATCCATTGCCTTATACCGCCTTCTTCTTTTTCCGTTCCACGTTGATCACCAGCACGACGGCAAACACCGCAGCCGCGGCGATCAGAATCCCGCCGCCGATGATCCACCCGCGCGAGGGCGTATTCCCCACGTCGGTTTTGGCGTCGCTGTTGATACGGCCCAGAACCTTGCCGTCCTTCTTGATCGTGATGACGCGCGCATATTCGTTCTGCGAATCGTTGCTCGGGTCGATCGAATACTCCAGTCCGAGCTCGGTTGCGATCTTTTCGATCAGATCCGCCGCGATCTCAAAATCCGCGTCGGTATAGTAGTCGAGCGACGCGTTTTCCGAAAGCCTTTGCTCCTTGATCGCCTCGTTTACAAAGCGGATGATGTTCTTGTAATTGTCCGCCGTGACCGTGATCTCGTCGCGGCGAAGGATGTTCAGGAGCTGACGTCTGAGGTTCTCGTCCCTGCCGAGCAGCGTCCGGTCGAACGAATCCATCAGCATGCTCTTGTAGGCGTCGCTGTCACCCACCGGTGTGATCTCCACCGCATCCGAAGGTACGGCGGTCGGCACAGGCGTTTCCTGCGGCTCCGTTTCCCCGTCCTCCGCAAGCGCGGACAGCGGTATCATAATACATAACAACACGGCAAGAATAATGCCGATTCCTTTTTTCATGATGATTTCCTCCTTACTGTCTGTTTCGTCAGACACACCCGGATTCGGGTATATTCATTATACGATACAAATGCGTCGGAAATGTAACAGAATCAAAAACGATTCGAGAATCTTCAGACGGTCAGAACACGCCGAGCAGGTGTGCGATCAGCGCGCCGATCCCCGCCGCCCAAAGGATCACGGAAAGCGGAACGAGGATCAGAAACTTCGCATGCTTCGTCTTGTGACGGCACAGGAACATGCCGAGAAGCGCGCCGAGACAGCCGCCGAGAAACGACAGCAGGATCAGCGTGCGTTCCGGCACGCGGCGCTTGCCCCTGTTCTGCCGCGCGATATGCTTGTCGTATGCGTACACGATGAACGTGACGAGGTTCATCATCCCGAGCGCCGCCCACAGCGGCCAGAGTTTTGCGATCGTTTCCATTCTTTGCCCTCCCTTCGGATCGGCACATGATACCACAGACGCGCGGAATTTGCAAGCGAACGAAAAAAACACGCATTTTTCCGTTGACAACGCAAACCGAACAGAATAAAATTGTAGTGTTGGGATAAACATGAAAGAAGCGCATTTTTGTCATTCCTTCATTTCTTCATTCCTTCATTCTTCATCTGTAAAGGAGGTGGCTGTCATGGATGCAGGCAGTAGTACAGGCTCCGCAAGCCCGCTTTTGTGCGGAAACGCATCGGACGTGCCCTTATGGCAGCCGACCCTTTGCTGATCCCGTAAACGCGGGTCTTGCTCCGGATTCAAAATTGAAAGGAGGAAGACTGTTATGGCAAGCTTAGCCACCGCGATCACGTCACTGATCGAATCCAAAAAATACGGAACGCTGCGCGATATTCTCGTCACGATGAACGCAGCGGATATTGCCGCGCTGTTTGAGGATCTCGAGCCCGAGATGCTCCCGCGGCTGTTCCGCCTGCTCCCGAAGGAGCTTGCGGCAGACACCTTTGTCGAGATGGAGAGCGACTCGCAGGAGCTGCTCATCAAGGGTTTTTCCGACTCCGAGCTCAAGGAGGTCATCGACGAACTGTACATCGACGACGCCGTCGACATCGTTGAGGAAATGCCCGCAAACGTGGTGAAAAGAATCCTTGCGCAGGCGGATCCCGACACGCGCAAGCTGATCAACGAGCTTTTGAAGTACCCGGACGATTCCGCCGGCAGCATGATGACGACGGAATACGTCGAACTGCGTCCGAACTGGACCGTCGAGGACGCGATCAAGACGATCCGCCGCACCGGCATCGACAAGGAAACGATCAACATCTGCTATGTTACCCGCGCAGACCGTACGCTGTACGGCTACGTCACGATCCGCAGGCTGATTCTCTCACAGCCGGACGTGCTGATCGGCGATCTGGCGGAGACGACCAACGTGATCTCCTGCAAGACCCTGGACGACCAGGAGACCGTCGCACAGATGCTCAGTAAATACGACCTCATCGCAATGCCGGTTGTGGACGGCGAAAACCGTCTCGTCGGTATCGTCACGGTCGACGACGCAATCGACGTCCTGCAGGAAGAGGCAACGGAAGATATCGAAAAGATGGCTGCAATCACGCCGTCCGACAAGCCGTACCTCAAGACCGGCGTTTTCTCGCTGTACATCCACCGCATTCCGTGGCTGTGCATTCTGATGGTCGCCGCGATCTTTACCGAGCTCGTCATCAACCATTTCAGCAACCTAATGAGCGTACAGTTCCAGTCCTTTATCAGCGCGATGCTGCTTGCGTGCATCCCGATGCTGATGGACACCGGCGGCAACGCAGGCAATCAGGCGTCCGTCACGATCATCCGCGGAATTTCCCTCGGTGAGATCGAATTCAAGGATCTTCCCCGCGTCATCTTCAAGGAGTGGCGCATTTCCCTGCTTGCAGGCGCGACGCTCGCCGTCGTCAACTTTGGCAAGATGATGCTGATGTACGCGATCACTTACCACAACAGCTTTACCACGCCGGACGGCGTTACGCACTTTACGTCGTACCTGTTGATCGCCGTCACCGTTTCGATCGCGCTCTGCTGCACCGTATTCCTTGCGAAGTTCATCGGCTGTACGCTGCCGATCCTTGCAAAGAAGATCGGCTTCGACCCGGCGGTCATGGCAGGTCCGTTCATCACCACGATCGTGGACGTGACCTCGCTGCTGATCCTCTTCGGGCTTGCGCTGATGCTCGTGCCGAAGATGATGTAACCCATAAATACAGCAAAGGAGCTGCTTTTCAGCAGCTCCTTTATTTTGAAGAATCGCTTTATTCAGACAAGCGCCGCACGGATCGGCAGCGAGCGTCATAAAACAGCCTGCCGGAGCGGCAGGCTGTGCATGTTGTATCGGTTCGGTTTATCTGCCGACCGTCGGATAGGGATAAACCGGAGAAGGCGTCTGCGTATTGCGTTTCGTCTGGTTTTTAAAGACCACCTCATAGACGGTCGCTTCATCCAGATTCTCTACGCGGAACTTCGTGACATTGTTCGGGAACTGATATTTCACGCCGTTGATCAGCCAGTAATCGACCTCCTGCCGTTTCGGAATGTCCGCCGTGATGTAGAAGCTGATCAGTCCGCCGGATTCCTTCTTCCGCGTGGCGGGATTGGTGTAACCTTCCTCGAAGTCGAATTCTTTATACTTTTTGCCGGAAGCATTTCCCTGATTGGTTAAAAACTGGAAATAGCAGTTGATGCACTTCAGAATGTGCCGCTCGTGGAAGACCGCCTCGATCACGGTGGTTTTGGAGACGTTCAGGGTGAGCGTCTTTTCCGTTGTATTCTGCGCCGTGCCGTCGACCTCCCAGTGATCGAATGCGTACCCGTCCCGGTTCTTTACGACACACTGCACCTGCGTCGATCCGTTGAGCAGCGCAGTCATGCCGCCGTTTACCGTACACCCGACGCCGATGGCAAACTCACCGGACACCGGCACCTCCTTCACGATCTCTTTGGTTTCCGTCACAACGGTGGGCTCTGCTGATGAGGATTTCAGCCGCTCCAGTTCCGTCTTCGCGGCGTTTGCTTCCGCTTCCGCCAAAGACAGTTTCTTTTCCGTTTCGTTCAGTCTGACTTCGACCGTGTCGAGCTTTTCCTCCAGTTTCTTACGCTCCTGCATCAGCTCGTTTACCAGCTCGGAAAGCGACGCATCGTCCTTCTGCGTGCAGCCGAAACAGCCAAACAACAGCATCAGCGAAATCGCGAACAATACCAACCGCATCGTCCTTCTTTTCATCGTATACTCCCCTTTCCCGGAACGTTTATCCCGCATATCATATATGACCTTATATATAGTGTAACAGACTGCACGGCAGATTGCAAGCAGGATTCACAAAAGAACGCAAAAAGGATCACGCTTTCGCTCATTCCCGGATATTCAGTTTATCAAGCAGTTCCTTGCTCTGGTTACTCCGCATAATGTCTTCTTTCAACTGCATACCGCTCCGTTTCGACTGGAAGCCCTGTTTGGCATATCTCCCGATCTGATAGATCCACGCAAACGGCCGCAGCCATGCATGCCGATGGTATGCCGCCCATTTTTCTTCTCCGGCCGTTTGCAGGGTCCGGAACAATCCGTCCTGCTTGATACGTCTTGCCACATGTTCGACCTTAAATCCTTCGCCCAGCTTTTTGCCGAAGTTCCCGGAGAAAAGCACTCTTTCCAGCAGCATATCGCAAAGCGCTTCATCCGCCGTTTTACACCATTCGATCTGATCCGGGAGACCAAGATACTTTTGACACATGCGCGTCGCCGTCAAAGCGATCGTTTCCAGGCCGGCCTCCTGCGCCGCCGGGTGAAAACGCTGCTCCCAGAATAAATCGTCCAGTTCCGTGTGCACATAAAGCATCCAATCGATGATTTGCCTCAGACCCAATGCCGATCGCAGATGCTGCGCCAAATGAGCAAGCAATACCAGTCCGTTTTCGAGTTTCGGCAGGACGGGAAATGATTTTCCGTAGATGTTTCGGGTCTCCGCCTTTTCCACGCCGGGCATTATATAGGGTTCAATATTCACATTCCCGCTGCTGAAAAAGTGATGCTGTTCAAACGATATGGAATCCTTATAGAGCTGTATATGCCGCCGGGTTTGCTCTTTTTCATCGACCGAATATCCGTTTTCTGTTAACAGCGCTGCTGCACGATCGAAATGTGCCTCCGGTACCAGATAATCAATGTCCCCCATCGTACGCTGCGTCGGATCGGGATAATACATCGCCGCGGCCGTTCCCTTAAGGATCACAAACGGAATATCCGCTTCGCGCAGCAGCCGGCACAGACCGTCCTGATAATGCAGAATCCTGATGAAGTTTACCGGAACATGACCGACCTTGCTTTCCCATTCAATTTGAATCTGTTCAGGTGCTGCAGGTGCGACGATCCCCAGAATCGCCTGCTTTTCTGCCTCCTTCAGGACCGCGTTCCAATCTGCGTCCTCCGGAAACCCGATATCCCTATTCCACAGCGACTTTTGAATCGCTTGCAGCAAAATTTGTTCTGTCTGATTCATATAAACTCCTGTTATCCGGATTCTTTACAGATATTATACCAGACCGGTTTTCTTATTTCAACGGTTCGCCGAAAGCCGCGGGTTCCTTTTCCCCGGCGATTTGATTGATCCAAAGAATAAACCGTTCGGATCCGCTTGCTGAGAACGTCGATCATAAACGGATCTGTCATTTGTTATTCTGACAAACATTCCGTCCTGTATTTCCGACTTTCGATAAAAATATTCGTGTATAAATGTAACGATACGGTTGTTTTTTGTTTCGTTATTCGGTATAATGAAAGGCAATCACGAGTGATTCGCAAATCTGCCGGAGTTGTTTGAACAAACCGGAGAAAGGAACAATATGCGCAAGCTATCCACTGAATTGCTTGCCGGGATTGTGGCAACGCGGCGCAAGGCACTGAAAATAACGCAGCAACAGCTTTCCGACAGAATCGGAATGAACCGCGCTCTCATCTCCCGTCTGGAAAGCCGGGATTATACTCCATCCGTAGATCAGCTGCTGGCGCTGTCCGACGTACTGCAATTTGACATCAACGACGTTTGGGAAAAGCCGGAAGCAATGAAGATCACTGTCGATCGCTCGTACCGGATCGCGGTTGCCGGAACCGGCTATGTCGGGCTGTCGCTTGCCGTGCTGCTTGCACAGCACAACGACGTAACTGCGGTGGACATTGTGCCGGAGAAGGTCGAGAAGCTGAACCGGTTTGTCTCCCCGATTCAGGACGAATATATTGAAAAGTATCTCGCCGAGGCACAGGCAGGCACAAGAGAACTGCATCTGACCGCAACAACCGACGGCGCCGCGGCGTATCGGGATGCGGACTGTATCATCATCGCCGCGCCGACCAATTACGATCCGCGGCAGAACTTTTTTGACACGAGCGCAGTCGAGGCGGTGATCCGGCTGATTCTGGACAGCACGAAAGATCGGGAAGCAAAGCCCGTCATCGTCATCAAGTCCACCGTTCCGGTCGGTTATACCGAGCATGTGCGAAAGCTGTTCGGGGCTGACAACATTATCTTCAGTCCGGAGTTCTTGCGCGAATCAAAGGCGCTGTACGACAACCTCTACCCCTCCCGCATTATCGTCGGCTGCGATCCGAATACCGAACAAGCCGCGCGCACGTTCGCCGCGCTCTTACAGCAGGGCGCGATCAGGAACCCCGTCGAAACGCTGATTGTGGGCTGTACGGAAGCCGAAGCGACGAAGCTCTTTGTCAACACCTACCTTGCGCTGCGCGTGTCGTTCTTCAACGAACTGGACACCTACGCCGAGGTCAAGGGTCTGGATACCGCGTCGATCATCAAGGGCGTCTGCCTCGATCCGCGCGTCGGCGACTATTACAACAACCCGTCGTTCGGCTACGGCGGCTACTGCCTGCCGAAGGATACAAAACAGCTCCTTGCCAACTATCAGCACGTCCCGCAGAACATGATGACCGCGATTGTCGAGAGCAACCGCACCCGCAAGGACTTTATTGCGGATCGTGTTCTGGAGATTGCAGGCAGCTATACGGCATCCGCCAATTACAACAAAGCGCAGGAAAAGAAGCAGCGCAAGCTGATCGTCGGCGTCTATCGCCTGACGATGAAGGCGAGTTCCGATAACTTCCGCCAGTCCTCCATTCAGGGCGTGATGAAGCGCATCAAGGCAAAAGGCGCGACGGTTGTGATCTACGAGCCGACGCTGGAAAACGGCAGCACATTCTTCGGGAGTCTGGTCGTCAACGATCTCAGAAAGTTCAAGAGAATGTGCGGCTGCATCATCGCCAACCGCTACAATCCGGTCCTGGACGACGTCAAAGAAAAGGTTTATACGCGGGATCTGTTCCGCAGGGATTAACATATCAAACAGAGGAGAAACGACATGAAGATTACCGTTGCAGGTGTCGGATACGTGGGACTGTCCCTTGCCGTTCTGCTCGCGCAGAAGCATGAAGTCACCGCCATCACGACCACCGAAAAGAAAGCCGAAAAGCTCAATCAGTTCATCAGCCCGATCCAGGACGAGGAGATCGAGCGGTTCTTCCGGGAAGCGCGAGCGGGCGAACGCAAGCTGAACCTTCATACCACCACCGACAAGGCGGCGGCATACGGCAGTGCGGAGCTGGTGATCATCGCCACCCCGACCAACTATGACGACGAAAATCACTTTTTCGACACGAGTGCGGTCGAGGATGCGATCGAATGGACACTGAAGGTCAACCCGAACGTGCTGATGGTCATCAAGTCCACGATCCCGGTCGGCTACACCGAATCCGTGCGCAAAAAGTACGGCGTAAACAACATCATCTTCAGCCCGGAGTTTCTGCGCGAATCCAAGGCTCTTTACGACAATCTGCACCCGAGCCGCATCGTGGTCGGCTGCGACGATACACAGAAGAAAGAAGCGCAGATGTTCGCAGACCTGCTTCTGGAAGGCGCGCGTACCGAAGAAGAACGCGCCGGACAGGCGCCGCAGAATATTCCGATCCTGCTCACACATCTTACGGAAGCCGAGGCGATCAAGCTGTTTGCCAACACTTATCTTGCGGTGCGCGTCAGCTATTTCAACGAGCTTGACACCTATGCGCAGACCAAGGGTCTGGACACGCAGATGATCATTGACGGCGTCTGTATGGATCCGCGAATCGGCGATCACTACAACAACCCGTCTTTCGGCTACGGCGGCTACTGCCTGCCCAAGGATACAAAGCAGCTGCTGGCGAACTACAGGGACGTGCCGCAGACGATGATCGAGGCGGTCGTCAAGTCGAACACGGTCCGCAAGGACTTTATCGCCGATCAGATCATCAGGCGCAACCCGCGCACCGTCGGCGTCTACCGTCTGACGATGAAATCGAACAGCGACAACTTCCGCGCCTCCGCGATCCAGGGCGTTATGAAGCGCATCAAGGCGAAGGGCATTCCGATCATCATCTACGAGCCGACGCTGGAAAACGGAAGCGAGTTCTTCCGTTCGGAAGTCGTGAACGATCTCGATCGCTTCAAGAGGGAAAGCGATGTCATCCTTGCCAACCGCTTCGACGAGCACGTCCTCGGCGACGTCGCGGACAAGGTCTACACACGCGATCTGTTCCGCAGAGACTGAGATGAGTAGGCTTTGCGAACAGCAATTTCATAAGCTCTACGGCAGAGATCCCGAGGGGCTCAGTTTCAGCCCCTATCGGGTCTGTCCGATCGGCGCGCACTCCGATCACAATCTCGGCAAAATCACCGGCTTTGCCATCGATCAGGGAATTCATTTTGCCTACCGTCCCAAGGAAAACGGCGTAATCGAGCTGACCTCCCTACAGTTTCCGAAGCGGGCGCAGTGGCATATCGCCGCCGTTCCGGACAAACAGAACGATTGGGCGGATTATCTGCGCGGCGCAACATGGGCCTTCGGGAAGAAACATCCCCTGACCACGGGTATCTGCGGCGTGATCGAAGGCTCTCTGCCCATCGGCGGGCTGTCGTCCTCGGCGGCTGTTACGCTGGCATTTCTGTCCGCGCTCACGAAAGTCAACGGCATCCGTCTGTCGCCGCAGGAGCTGATCGATACGGCGTATGACGCGGAGAAGAATTACGTCGGCGTCAACGTCGGCAAGCTGGACCAAAGCTGCGAGGTGCTCGGGAAGAAGGATCATCTGCTGTATCTCGATACCGCGGACGGCAGTTATGAGCTGATTCCCGCAAATCCCGGCATGAAGCCGTACCGGATCGCGATCTTCTTCAGCGGTCTCGAGCACAGCCTTTTGGGCTCAAAATACAACATGCGGGTGGACGAGCTTCGCGCCGGCGTGTACGCACTTCAGGCGTTTGCCGGTATGGAATACGGCAAGTTTGCGGAAGCGAACGCACGGAATGTTCCGTATGAGGTTTTTCTGCAGTATCAGGATCGTTTGCCGGAGCCCTGGGCAAAACGCTGCGAGCATTGGTACACGGAGTTTCAACGGGTCGAACAGGGCGCGGAGGCATGGCGCAGAGGCGACATTGAAGAATACGGGCGGCTGTCGTTCGAGTCCGGTTGGAGCAGTATCCGCAACTGGGAATCCGGCGCGGTCGAGCAGATCCGGCTCTATGAAATTCTGCGAAAGACCGACGGCGTTTACGGCGGACGGTTTTGCGGCGCAGGATTCAAAGGCTGCTGCATGGCGCTGATCGACCCGGCGTTTGCGGAATCCGTTATACGCACGGTCAGCGACGCGTATCGGAAAGACTTCCCGCATCTGAAAGACAAATACGCCGTGTACATCACCGAAAGCGCAGACGGCGTAAGCGTGTGAGGTGCTGTTATGAAATGTTTGATCCTTGCCGCAGGCTATGCGACCCGGCTCTATCCGCTGACCGAGAATTTCCCGAAGCCGCTTTTGAAAGTTGGGGAAAAGGCAATCCTCGACCGGCTGATCGAGGACATCGATGCCGCGGACCTTATTGACGAATACATCGTGATCACGAATCACAAGTTCGCACCGCAATTTGAAACCTGGGCGAGAGCGCATACGCTGCCGATCACGGTCGCGGACGACGGCACAAGCACCAACGAAACGCGGCTCGGTGCGGTCTGCGATATGCAGTATGCGATCGATCGGCTCTGCCTCGACGACGATCTGCTGATCATTGCGGGCGACAATCTTCTGGACTTCTCGCTGACGTCGTTCCTCCGCTATGCGCAGGAAAAAGGGACTTCCTGCACGATGCGCTATTACGAGCCGGACGAGAGCAAGCTGCGCAAATGCGGCGTGTCGGAGGTCGACGAAACCGAAAGGCTGCTCTCTCTGGAGGAAAAGCCCGCCGAACCGAAATCGCACTGGTGCACGCCGCCGTTTTACTTCTATACCAAAGCCGACGCCGCACACATTCGGGACGCGATCAAAGACGGCTGCGGCACCGACGCCCCCGGCAGCCTTGTCGCCTGGATGTGCCGCCACAGCATCATGCACAGCATGGAGATGCCGGGCAGCCGCTACGACATCGGCAATCTCGAAAGCTATGAAACCGTACAGAAAACGTATAAAGGAATCAAAAGGTGAATCAAATGGGAAAACAGCATGTTGATCTGAACAACAAAACGATCCTCGTCACCGGCTCGCCCGGCTTTATCGGCGCGAATCTGGTGCTGCGGCTCCTTCAGGAACTCTCCGGCGGCACGGTCATTTCGTTCGACAATATGAACGACTACTATGATCCCGCCCTGAAGGAATACCGGCTCAGGCTGATCGAGCAGGCGGCGGAGGCATCGCCGGTGAAGCACGTTTTTGTCAAAGGTTCGATTGCCGATAAAGCGCTGGTCGACCGCGTCTTCGCGGAGTACAAACCCGCGATCGTCGTAAATCTTGCCGCGCAGGCAGGCGTGCGCTATTCGATCGACCATCCGGACGTATACATCGAATCGAACCTGATCGGGTTCTATAACATCCTCGAAGCATGCCGTCATAATCCGGTGGAACACCTCGTCTATGCCTCGTCCTCCTCGGTCTACGGCGGCAACAAGAAGGTGCCGTTTTCGACCGACGACAAGGTGGACAACCCCGTGTCCCTCTATGCGGCGACAAAGAAATCAAACGAGCTGCTGGCGCACAGCTACAGCAAGCTCTACAATATCCCCTCAACGGGGC
>CAMPAN010000032.1 GCA_946631895.1 uncultured Clostridia bacterium | reverse complement strand
GCTCGACCGGCTCCATCATCTGACCGATCAGACCGTCGGCAAGGATGATGACCGGGATGCGGTAATTGTCCGCCAGATCAAACGCATGGGGCATCATGTCTACCGTCTCCTGGATGGAGGAAGGCGCGATGACGATGCTGCGGTAGTCGCCGTGACCGCCGCCCTTGACTGCCTGGAAGTAGTCGCCCTGGCTCGCCTGAATGTTGCCGAGACCCGGACCGCCGCGCATCATGTTGACGATCACGCACGGAACCTCCGCGCCCGCGATCGTGGAGATGCCTTCCTGCTTCAGCGAGATGCCCGGGGAGGAAGAGGACGTCATAACACGCGCGCCTGCGCCGCCTGCGCCGTAGACCATGTTGATTGCGGCGACTTCGCTCTCCGCCTGCAGGAAGCATCCGCCCACCTGCGGCAAACGCAGCGACATGTATTCGGGAATGTCGTTCTGCGGCGTGATCGGGTAGCCGAAGAAGTACCGGCAGCCCGCCTGGATGGCCGCTTCGGCGATCGCTTCGCAGCCCTTCATCAGTTTCTTAGCCATACTGTTCCTCCTTATTTCTCGATCTCAATGGCAACGTCCGGGCAAGTCTTTGCGCAGGACGCACAGGCGATGCAGGCCTCCGGATGCGCGACCTCAACGGCAAAATAGCCTTTGACGTTGAGATGCTTGGAGATTGCCAGCACGTCTTTGGGACATGCACGCACGCAGAGTCCGCAGCTCTTGCATGCGTCTTGGTGAATGGTTACTTTGATCATGGCATTTCCTTTCTTTCTCCGAGATTTTTAGTGACAGGGTATGATTAAAGTCCTTCGTTCAGGAACTTATCCCAGCTTCTGTGCATGTAAACCGTCACCGGCTGCCGGACGCCGATGTACCGTTCGTCGAGTCCGTGCTCCTTTGCATAGGCATTGAAATCGTCAAGCACCTTCGGCATGCCGGCGGTGCCCCACACGGGGATGCCGGTGCGAAGGGAAAGCGCTTTCACAAGCTCGTAGCCCTCCAGAAGATGCGAGCAGTCCGTTTCGCCCGCAAGGTTTGCGTTGTTCACGATCCCGGTCACGTCAAGCCGCGACACGAACCTGATCTTTTCGAGCGTCATGTACGCGCTTTCAAGATCCGCCGCCGTCGGACGCATCGGATTCACGATGAACAGAACGTGCAGGTTTTCCTTCGGGATTCTGTCGAAATTCGGCTTGTACTGTCCCAGTGCGATCGAGCCCACGTGATCGCCGCCGATATCGAAAAAAACGCTTCCCTCTCCCGGCGTAAACGCAGCGTATACGCGGGCGGAAAGCGACATGATTTCGATCTTTTCAAGGGCATAGGGGGGCATGATGAGCTCTACGCCGGCGGGCGTCAGCACGTCGCCGCGTTCGCTCGTACGGAAATACGGGTTAATGACGTCGAGGTCGACCAGCGTGCAGGGTCCTTTCTTTGCGGCGGCAATCGACATGTTCAGTGCGAGCTCACTTTTCCCGCTGCCGAACGCCCCGAGCAAAACCCAATACTCTTTCATACGCGGTCATACCTCTCGTTAGTTGTCAGACAACCGTTCAAGGGTGTCCGACATCAATGATATTGTATCAAAATCGCGGATAAAAGTCAATCGGGATTTATGCAAAACGGGGCGGATTTTCAGTATATTATTACGGCGAAAAGCGTGGGATGGGATAAATAAACGCCCTCTCCGAACCGGGGAAGGGCGTCTGCGATTTGCTGTGCCGTTTTTACTTGATGAAGCCGAGCTGCTTTGCCTGCTCCATGTACTTCGGTATATCGGAAAGCGAGATTTTCACGTCATGCTTTTTTGCGAAAGCAATGAATTCGGAGATCGTGACCTTACCGTCCGCGGTGATCGCGGCGACTTCGTCCTGAAGCGCTTTGTCGGTCTGGTACTGCTGAACGAGTTCTTCTACGGTTGCCATGGGGTGTGCCTCCTTGTTTTTTAATATATTTTATTATAACACGCACAGACGCAAAACGCAAATGCTTTTCATCCGGTTCGGAACGTGCTATACTGGATGCAGCAAGGGAACGGAGGTGGACGACGTGTTTTTTCACAGGAAGAAGAAGGAGCCCGGGTACGATACGGAACACTGCCTGCCGGTGATCCGTCAAAGCATCTGCACCGGTGAAAAGACGGCGGGGTTTCAGAACCGCGAGACCGGAAAATTCATCGAGGTCATGCTGATCCGGACGCAGGCGGATCTCGACGCCTTCCGTGCGCAGTACGGGATCGAAGGCGAGATCAAAACGATCTACTGATATGCAAAAACGGGATGTTAAAAGGTGATTTTAACATCCCGTTTTTTGAGTGGGTCGTATCAGCGATTTTGGGCGACAGCGACGAGGAACGCTATGAAGAGGCACAGCGAAACGATGGACATCACGATGCTCACGATGAGACCGACGATCGAAACGATGTTGCCGACCTTTGCAAAGATGCCGCTGACCCTTGCTTTTCTGTGAAGCCCCTGCGGTCCGATCTGATAGCCCGCGCTGCGGAAGCGCCCCACCATGCCCCGCGCGATCGCGGAAAAGACGAGGCCGATCAGCGCGGTATACGGATAACTGCCGAACGTTGCGCCGACGATCGCAAAGATCATCAGCGTCAGCGCTTTGGAAAAGCCGTTGTCGAAGACGGGATCCGCGTTCTCAATGACGGGTTCTTCGCCGCTCTTTTCGACGGGCGGTACGGATACGAGGGAAGCGGTCGATTCCGGTGCAGCGACCGCCGCGCCGCAGGTCGGACAGAATTTGTCGCTGTCACTCAACAGGGTTCCGCATTTCATACAATACATATCTACAAACCTCCTTCTGTGGATTCTTTGAGGAAAAGGATTCCGTGTTTCGCGCGCTCAGAAGCCGAGCGTGTCGTTGACGAGGATCACGTGGATGCGGTCCTTGTGCCGCGAAAACCGCGTGATCAGGAACTGGCAGCAGATTGTGTCCGGCGATTTGCAGTTCAGGCAGGAGCCGGTCTTGGAGCACGGGGTGGAGAGCCCGAAACGCTGCGCGTTGATCGGCGCGGCGACGTTGCGCGCGCGCTTCATGGCGCTGTCGATATCGGAGCAGACTTTGTTCATACCGACGATGAACAGCACGTGCTTCGGACCGTTTGCGATGCAGGAAACGCGGTTTGCGTTGCCGTCGATGTTGACGAGCACGCCGTCCTCGGTCATCGCGTTCGCGCTCGAAAGAAACCAGTCCGCGTCGTACGCCGAGAGCATCGCCTCGCGCGGGTTTTCATACGCGGCGCGGTCGATAAAGCGGAAGCTGCCGGTATTCACCGCTTCGACCAGTCCGACCTCGTGCGCGCTCAGCGCGCCGCCCATCGTGACCGAGCTGCCTTCGGGGATCAGCGAAAGCGCAATGCGCTTTGCCTCCTCGCGGTCCTTTGCGTAATATCCCGTCATATTGCGGGACTGAAGCCCCTTGATGATCTTCTGCGCCAGCAGTTCGTTGCGCTTTTCGATGTTCCGGTCCATAGTGACCTCCCGTGAGTTGATAGCATATTATACCGCGAAACGGTTCCGCTCTGCAAGCCCTTTTATGCGGCAAAGCCGCAATTCATGCGCTGCTGTGACGACGGGTCTGTAAATTGCCAGAGGCAAAAAACAGTGGTTATATAGGCACTGCTTCCCGCATATGCGTCGAACATCACATCACCTGATGAAAAGATGCTGACTTGCTGCCAATCTCTCCCTCCGTCTGCCTGACGGCAGACACCTCCCCCGTCAGGAGGAGGTGGATATTTGCGCGGTTTTCGACCTCCCCTTGTCAGGGGAGGGGGACCGCGAAGCGGTGGTGGGGTAGTTACTAAAAAAGCGCCGGACAATCGTCCGACGCCTGTATGTGTTACCGCTCTTTTCCGAAGAAATAGACCGCGACGGTGCCGGGACCGGAATGGCAGCCGATGGTCATGCCGATCATGTAGACCTCGATCGCGCCGTCGATGTGCGGGAAGCGTTCCTCGACCATCTTCTTCACGGTCAGCGCGTCCTCCTCGCAGTCGGAGTGGCTGATCCAGCAGCGGCCGGCGTAGTTCTCGCCGCCGTCCGCAAGCTCCGCCATCTGATCGACGAGCGCGCGGAGCGCGCGCTTCTTGGTGCGCACGCGCGAATGGATCGCAAGATGTCCCGGATGGTCCATGCGCATGACGGGACAGATGCCCAAAAGGTTTCCGATCCTGCCGGCGGTGGGGGAGATGCGTCCGCCGCGCACGTAATAGGTCAGCGTCGTGGAGCAGAACAGATGATGGATGTGAAGGCGGTTGTTGAGCGCCCAGTCGAAGAGTTCGTCGATGGTTTTGCCCTCGTCGCGCAGCTTTGCGAGCGCTTCCATCTGCAGCCCGTAGCCGGACGACGCGCCGCGCGAGTCGACGATCAGGAGCTTACGCTCCGGGAAGCGCTCCTTCAGCGTTTCCGCCGCGGTCAGCGCGGACTGGAACGTACCGGAAAGCCCGCTCGAAAGGCAGACGTGCAGAATGTCCTTGCCTTCTTTTTCGAACAGCTCCGAGAAATACTCAATGTACTCTGCGGGGGTGATCTGGCTCGTGACGCCCGATTCGCCCGCGCGGATGCGGTCGTAGAATTCTTTATAGGTCATCGTTTCGCCGAGGTCGTCTTTATAGGGAACGCCGTTCATCGAAAAGTCGTTGCAGATGAGACGGACGTCCATTTCCCGCAGCTTCTCGGGGGTGACGTCGGCGGCGGAGCAGCAGCTCAGAATGTAATCGTGCATCGTAATTCTCCTCATTCAAGACAGTATTTCAATCTGCAGTATACGAAAAAGCGTCCCGAAAGGCAATCTATTGCACCGGCATCGGTCTCTACCGAATATAAAATGCACGGTAGAATCCGTTTCCCGGACTCTACCGTGCGTGGAATCGCAGTGTTTATGCGGGTTTTTCGGCTCAGAACTTGCCGGAATGTCCGCCGTGTGTGCCGCCGGAGGACGAGGTGTGCGTCGAGCTTCCGCCGTGGAAACCGCCTCCGCCGCTCGGACGGCTGCCGCCTCCGCCGGAGCTTGTCGGCTGCACATGGATCGAACGCGATACGTTCGTGCCGAGCAGCACGTCGCTGTTCTGTGTCAGCGTAAAGGTGGACGGGACGAGATATTCGTCCGCGTCGGTGCGGCGCTGCACGCTGACCAGCTGCCGCTTCATGCCGGAAAGCGGAAGGAAGCCGAACAGCAGACCGACGCCCGCGGCGAGCAGAACGGCAATGATATTCAGCGGATGCATGAGCTTATTGCACCGTGCCGTAAACGCTTCGAACGCGCCGTAGTAATCGCCGGATCTCAGCAGCGGTTCCACTTCGCGCTGCACCTTGTCGAGCCGTCTTCCGGAAAAGCGCGACGCGGCGAGCGGGCCTTTCCCGGTCAGCTTGATTTCGTCCTTGCCCACACCGAGCACAAACGCGTTCGATTCCGGTACGCGCTCCGCAAGGAACCGTTCGGCAAACGCGCCGAAATCCGTGTTCGACGGGAAGCAAAGATAATAGATCGCAACGCCGTTTTCGTCGACGAAGCGTTCCGCCGCTTCGTTCGCGTTCGCAAGCTGTACGGAATCGAGCGTACCGGTTTCGGCATAGACGTGGTAGCAATCGTACGGGAATTCCTCCCGCGCCATTTTGAGAAGCTCCGCGCAGCCATCCGCATACGCGTCAAAGCCGCCGGCATAGTCGTTGCTGCCGAGATACGACAGGAACTTCGGTTCAAGGTATTCCTGAATGCCGTAGTCCGTAAACGCCGTGATGCCGTAACCGCTGGTGCTGACGGCAAAATCGCGGGCTTCCGTCGAAATGAGCAGCAGAATGCCGTCGCCGTCGACCGTCGTGCCGTTCGCGTCGGGGACAGCGCCGTAGCCGTAGCCGTTGTAGTCGAAGAAGTCGTCCGCGTATTCCTCGGCGGTCTTGAACCCGAGCCGCGGAACCGTTGCAACGACGACGTCGCATTTGTATGCGTTGCCGATCTCCTTGAGACGCTTCGAAAGCGATTCCGCTTCACTGTCGGTCAAAAGATTCGCACGGTCGACCACTGTCGGCTTGCCGCTGTCGGTGCGGGCGATGTTCGCGGGGACGTCGGCGAGGCTCCAGTCGTCCTCGGAAGAGGCGGGAACCGTCGCGCCGCTTGCAAAATACGCTTCGAGCGCTTCATCGGCGGCGTTGAAGTAAGCGAGCAGCTTGCGCTCCGGATCGCCCTTCACGGAACGGTATGCTTCCATGATCGGACCTTCGCAGACCTCGTCGGAAAGCGCAGCCTCGGCGATCGGTCCGATCTGCAGGAAATACCGGTAGTCGGAGCTGAAGCCCAGCACGAGCGCGTTTTCCTCAACCACGTGCTCCTTTGCAAAGGACATGATGAAGGACGTCAGATCCTCCACGTCGCCGTAGTAGAAATAGTAGACGCCGACGCCGCGATTGTTTGCGATCTCGACGGCGCGGTCGTTGACCGTTCTGACCTCGTTTGCCGTCAGAAGATCCTCGTCCACATAGACGTACTGTCCGTTGTCCGCCTGTGCCGAAAGCACGGGGACAAGCAGCAGAAATGCGATCAGAAGGATGGAAAGAATGCGTTTCACAGGCAGCCACCTCCGCATCCGAGAAAATGTCCGAGTACGACCAGCCCGCCGAGAATCGCGGCGCCGAGACCGCCGTACAGCAGCCAGTATTTCCAGTATTGCTTTTTGGAAAGCGGGAGATCGCCGACCAGCTTGCCGGTCTGTCCGTTCATCGCAAAGGTATAGAGCTTGCCGTTCCACCGGACGTGCAGCAGCCATACGGGCAGCAGCGCGTACTCGCGGAAGTTGTTGCGCTCCGAAAGCGCGGTGGACTGCATCGAGACGGAGGCGAATCCGCCGGTCGTCGTGCTTAATCGTTCGGAGACCGTCTTGCGGAACCGCGCCTTGGCACGTTCCACGCTGATATCCGCCTCGACGTCGTACCGGTCGGAGAAATAGCCCGAAAGGTACGCAGTCTGGAAATCGACCGCCTCGTTGAAGTTGAACGGCTCGAGGGAATCCATCAGCGCGTCGTCCATCTTCTCCGATCCGTCGACCGGAAGACGGTTGAAGCGCGCGTCCGCGGCGCGCAGCAGTGCGTACCGGGAGGTTTCCACATAGTCGAAACTGCCGTCCGTCCATGCGCGGGACTTCGTTCCGCTGTAGCGGACGCTCGCGGAAACATCGGTCGAGAACAGCCAGAACGGTACGTAAAGCCCCTTGATCTCTTCGATGTTCGATTCGGAACGGAATTCCTTCGGCAGCAGCTTTTTGCCGAACAGATGCTTGCGGAACGCTTCCTGCGCGGCTTTTTTATCCAGCTTGAACGGAAGCACCAGATCCGGCTTCCAGTCGCCGGTAAACTGCCGCTTCATGATGACGGTATTGTCACAGAACGGGCACCGCGCAGAGGCGAGCGTATCGTCGCCGAGCACCTCGCCGCCGCATGCGGCGCAGGTATAGACATTGAGCCCGGTGGTTTCGTCCTTTTCCCAGCGGTCCGCGTCCTTCGACCACGAATCGCTCGTTTCGTTCTTGGCGTCTTCCTTCAGAAAGCTGTCGTAATCGATCAGGTCCTGCGGCGAGAACGACGAATCGCAGTACGGGCAGACGACCTGCTGCGATCCGCTGTCAAACTGCAGGGACGCGCCGCACGCAGGGCATCTGTATTCCAATAACTGTTGCGCCATCCTGATTTCTCCTTTGAGTTAAGATGGACGAAGGGCGCGGAGGTGCTCCGCACCCTTCGATACGGGGTGTCAGTTTTTTGTTACTCCGCAAAGCGGGCGCCGCATTCGGGGCAGAACTTCGGCGGATTTGCGGGATCCGCGGGCTTGTAGCCGCACTTCGGGCAGCTTACCGCTTCGGGCTTTTTCTTGCCGCATTCGGTGCAGAAATTGCCGGTGTTCACGGTGCCGCAGGAGCAGGTCCAGCTTTCCGCCGGAGCGGGCTTCTTGGTGCCGCATTCGGTGCAGAAATTGCCGACGGCGTTTGCGCCGCACTTCGGGCACTTCCAGCCGTTTGCCGTCTGCTGCGCTTCCTTCTGCTGCTGACCCATCTGGAACAGGGCTGCGGTGTTGCTGCCCATCTGTCCGCCTGCCTGACCGACCATGCCCATGCCCATGAAGCCCGTCATAGCGCCGTTCGTGTTGCCGGCTGCGGTCTTCATCGCTTCCGCAGTCGCCTGCGTCATGGTCGCCGCCGCCATGGTGGGATCGCGGTTGATCGCAGCGCGCTGTGCCGCCTTGATCATCTCGGCGTCTTCTTCGGTCAGCGTGATCGGGTTCATCGCGATGGAGACGACTTCAAGACCTCTCTTCTCGCCCCAGAGCTTGCTTAGCTCGATATTCATCGCCTCGCACAGCTCGGTGGTGTGCGCCGGGACCTGGTTCGGACGGACTTCGAGGTCGGAAATCTTCGCCATGGCGGGCTGCAGAGCGTTCACGAACTCGGTTTTCAGCTGGCTGTCGATCTCGCTGCGGAGATAATCGCCGGAAACGTTGCCGCAGACTTCCGTATAGAAGAGGATCGGGTCGACCATCTTGTAGGAGTATACGCCGTTGCAGCGCAGCGATACGTCGATGTCAAGGTTGATGTTTCTGTCGACGACGCGGAACATGATCGGGTTCGGCGTGCCGAACTTGTTGTCCAGAATTTCCTTGGTGTTGAAGTAGTAGACGCGCTGATCCTTGCCCGTATCGCCGCCGAAGGTGAAACGGCGTCCGAGCGTCTTGAAGGAGTTCAGGATGCTCTGACCGAGATTGCCGGCAAAGATGCTCGGCTCAGTCGAGGTGTCATAGATGAATTCACCGGGCTCTGCGCAGACTTCCACGACCTTGCCCTGTTCGACGATGATCATGCACTGACCGTCGGCGACCGCGATGACGGAGCCGTTCGAAATGATGTTGTCGCTGCCCTTGGTGTTGGAGGAGCGCGGGCCCACTCTCTTCTGTCCCTTGGTTACCAGAACGTCCTTACTGAGCGCTTCGCAATAGAAAAACTCTTTCCACTGATCGGCAAGTACGCTGCCCAAAGCGCCGATACCGGCTTTGATAAGTCCCATAGTAGTTCTCCTTTCAATTTGTGACTGTCAGTTTGTGACTGTTATCGAAAAAGGTTCAGACCCTTGATCGCCGTTACTGTTTGCGCATCTCTGCATAAGGATCGCGCACGGTTTTGGAATACGGATTCTTGTTTTCCGGCACGGGGATGCGGTGCGCGCTTGCATACCGCGCGAACACGATGAGCAGCGTCCGCAGCAGAATCAAAAGCGCCCACGCGCCGAGCGCGACCCAGAACCACACGACCGGAAGTCCGATCGCATAGTGCAGGGCAAGAAGAATCCACGCGGGAAGCGACCACGCGGCGTACAGCAGCGCGTTCCACAAGAGACACAGAAAAAAACCGCCGCGGTCCCTCTGTTCCATGCGATCATCTCCCTCGCATACGATTCCTTTTATATTATAGCGGATTCATATATAAATTGCAAACTTTATTTTGATTTGCGGAATTATGTGTTATACTGGAACAAAAGGAGGTGGAAGCATGCTCGACACACCGCTTTCGCAGAATCTGAACGGAATGCTGGAGCTTGCCTGTATGCTCTCGACGTGGGTCGGGCGCTCGGACGTCGGCGTTTCCGCGTACACGAAGGAGAACTGGGAAAAAGCATTCTGCCGTCAATATCGCGTCAGATCGTTCACGCCGGTCAGAACGGACGAGACGTTCCGTTCCGCACTGTTCGACTGGCTCGGCAGCGAACCGGCGAATCTCAGCGACGTCGTCGCGGAACGCTTTGAACACCGGCTCGGGAAAGCGCTTTGCGTCTATCGCGCAAAGGACGAGGAGGCGCTTCTCGATACGCTTTCCGCATGCAACCGAGGGTTCGGCGCATATTTCTTCACCGAAGGCGCGTTCTTCGTGGAGTTCCAGACGCATGTGCTCGCCTTTACGATGGGCAATTTCGAGTAACCGGCGCAAAGAAAAGCACCGCCGCAGATTCGCGGCGGTGTTTTTGTCTGTTTCGATGATTGCGAAGGCTGGCTCAATTCTGTACCGGGAACCGCGAAATGAGCCGGACGACGTACCGAAGGATCAGTGCGGCGTCCTGCGTGTTCAGCACATCGGTCCCGTCGACCTTTGCGTTTTTCATGCCCTGGTTGGAAAGCGTGTCCAATCCGGTCAGAACGCGCAGGATCAGCGCCGCGTCCGCGGCAGTCACGCGGCCGTCGCAGTTCGCGTCGCCGTACAGTGTTTCCGCGGTGACGATGTACGGATGCAGATCTGCGCCGACGGTACGTTTTTCCGAATGATAGCTGCCCGCGGAAACGGAATCCGCCTTGATCGGCTCGGTGAACGCGAATTCGATCTTCGCGCCGTCCGCAAGTCCGTTCGCGACCTCAAACCACAGCGTCAGGATCGGCGTTGCGCCGTCGAGCAGGATGCCGTTCGTCGAGATGAACGCATACTGGAAGAGCCCGGGCTCATTCGCGTTGACCATACACATATTTCCGTTCCCGGACAGGACCTTGTTCTTCACGTGTGCGATCTGTTCCGGATCGTACGCGAGCTTGAACGAGATCGACGACAGAAGACGTTCGTTCGTCACGCCGTCGAGGAACAGGTCCACGCGCAGGCACGCCTTGTCGTCGACCGTTTCCAGATGGTCCTTGACATAGCCGCCGTCGATGCGGATCACGTAATCGGGATCGGTCGGCTGTTCAAAGATGGCGGAGGCGGTTTCTGCGACCGCCGCGGGGACGAGCGAAAGCGTCAGCAGCAGCGCAAGAAATACGGTCAGGATTCGTTTGTTCATGGATGCTCCTTTCAGATCAATACGTCTTTAAGGTCAGTTTGATTTATATGTATCCGCCGCATTCGAATACGCCCAGAGCGCGGATGCGGCATTGCGCGTCACATCATTTGCGGCGCCGGAGAACAGAAGATGCGCGTAGCTCAGTCCCGAAAGCGTGATCGTTGCGGTGCCGCCGTCCGTGGTAACGATGATCGTATGCGCTCTGCTGAGCTGGTGCGCGGCGACGTTTTCGATCTCAACCGCATACCGTCCGCCGCTCGGAACGGGCGTATAGGACTGACCGTCCACGGTGACCGCAAACGGACCGGAGTATCCGGTCGTCGGCTTCAGAAGCAGACGGATCGTCGTCGCGCTGTCCATGACGAGGCTGAAACCGATCCCGCCGAGTTCTGCGCCGTCATTGTCGCAGGAGAGTCCGTAATTCGCGACGATCCCGGAAATGGTATCGTAATCGTAGCTTTCCGTATAGAACTTGTCCATCTCCGCATGATCCGTACCGATCGTCCAGCCGTTCTGCTGCGCGAGGAACGGCTGCATATAATGGCCGTAATCCGCGACCGACTTGACAAGGTTCTGTATTTTTGCATCGAACGCGTTCGGATTCTTGGCAAGCGCGGAGTCGAAGGCGATGAAGTAATCCTTGACTGCGTACGTTTTTTCAACCGTCAGTCCGTCGCCGTAATGGAAGGTCGCCGTGATCGTATCCGCCATCTGGATCGAGTTTACGAAACAGGTAAAGCCGTAATAATCTCCGCCCTGATTTGTACACGTCGGATCGTAATCGTCGCGCTCGGTGATCGATCCGCTGCCGGTAATCGCGAACGTCATATAGCTGTCCTCATAGTCCACGCCGTCGATCTCCGGCAGATCCAGATAGAATCTTACGCCGATCTGTCCGTTAAGCAGAAGGTTCTGCGATTTGAACGACGGGACGGCAGGTTCGGGCGGCGCAACCTCTACGCGCTTATAGAGCGAGATCGCCTTCTGTCCCGTATAAGAACCCGATTTATAGAAGCGGAAGCGCGTCTGCCCGGACTGCGCGTTGAACCGCAGATACGCGCCGCCGGAAACGATGTTCGCGTCCGTTCCGGACAGCGACAGTGTCACCGGAAGCGCCGTGTTGCTGCTTTCAAGTCCGTTCGCATTGCTGGAGCGTCCGATATACTTGCCGCTTGCCGCCTTGATCGCATAGCCGCTGCCGTTCGGTTCGACCGTGAAATAGAAATCGTTCTCGTCCGCGGCGACCGTGATCGTCTTTTCGGACAGAGTGACCGTCTTATAATTGCTCGTTGCGTCGAGCGACGTCAGCGAGCCGTTCATCGCGTAGGGTCCCGCGTTGTAGACGATCAGATAGTCGCCCGACCAGTCGGACGGCGCGGTCTCAACGAGCACATACTCCGCGTCGGAGGAAAGCGCCTGCCACTGCGCGATAAAGGCGCAGTCGCCGTTGACCGTAACGGTCGCGTTCGGCTGATAGACCGTGTTGTCAAGCGACCGCTTCCAACCCGCAAACCGCTGTCCGCCCGGCGCGGTAAAGCCGCAGGCAGGCAGCGTGAAGTCTTCGCCCGCATAGACCTGCTGCGACGCCATCGTGCCGGTGCCGCCGTTCGCGTCAAACGAGACGGTACAAGCGGTCTTTGCCGCAAAGTTGACCGTAACGGTACAGTCCGCGGTGAGATTGCTCACCGTAAAGGTGTTGCCGCTTTGCGTGAGCGTCGCCGCGCCGTCGGGAGAGACGGTCGCGCTTTCCACGAAATAGCCGGTGTTCGGCGTCGCGGTGACCGTGCGGCCCGAAAGCGAAACGCTGCCCCACGCATTGTTGTTCGCAACGGCGGTGACGGTATACGACGTGGTGTTCATCGCTTCGCCGCTCGGCGTCTGATAGTCCGAAGGCGGGGTACGGTCAAAGAGCAGCCATGCGTATTCCGGGTAGTCGATGAAGACGTTGCGGTTGCCCTGCACGTTTTCGCACTGATCGTTCCGGGACATCTCCCAGGTGTCGACCGGGTCGAGCTTCATCCACTGCAGCAGCGTGTCGAGCGATTCGATGACCTTCAATCCGTTGTTCGCGTCGTCGCCGGATCCGACCGTCGGGTTCGGGTCGTTCTCATAGAGGTTCGGTTCCTGCCAGCGGCACCAGACGTACAGCAGAATGCGCGCGACGTCGCCCTTGATGTTGTCCCGTACCTCGACGACGTCGGCGTCCGTGTCGTACCACAGGACGGTCCCGCCGTTCAGCGCCTTGGTCTTGTAGGAAGTGTAGACGCCCTTGACGTTGCCCATCGTCTTGTTGCCGCGGGTCGAGTTGATATCCGCGTTCGTCGGGCGCAGATGGTGCAGATCGCTGCCGGCGTTGCTCTCTTTAAAGCTGCCGCGCGATTTCGGCCAGACATGCTCGCGGTTGAAGTTTCCGGAAATCTCGTCCGAATAGAACAGGACCGGATTACTGGAGCCGTTGTTTGCGTCGGTCTTCGGCCAGTAGCTTGTCAGCGAGTTGTAGCTGACGGAATTCGCCATGGTCGTGCGCATCAGCGTGCTGAGCCGGGAAAACATTGCGCTGTTCATCGGATCCGAAGAAGATCCCGCAAGCGCGCTCACGGCGTCGTAGGTGTAATTGCCGGAATAATATGCCTGCGCCTGATTCGAAAGCGCGGTGCAGACCTCGTGGCGCGTACCGGTGTTGCTGACGAGCGTTCCGGTCTTTGCCTCCGCCGCAGGCAGCAGCGAAAACGAGAGCACCATAATAAGTAAAAAGGAAAGGAGCCGTTTTGTAAACCGCATGGAAATCCCCCTTTGCGCAACGAATGCACATATCAATCCAGTATAAAATCAGTATACACGAAACCGGCGGAATGCACAAGCAAAAATCCGGGAAAATGCAGGACGAAAAAGCAGCTGCGCAACACGCAGCGGCTGCGCACTGGAGAAAACCCGAAAAAACCTTGCAAAATCTGAAAAAAGGGCTTGCAATCGCAAAACGACCTGTGTATAATAGGCAAGGTATCACGCACTCCCGCGGATCCGGCGTCTCGTGCCCTCTGGGTTAACGCCTGTGTTTGAAACGGGAGGAGGACAAACTGAAAACGAGGAGGTTTATTTATCATGTCCGTGATCTCAATGAAACAACTTTTGGAAGCAGGCGTCCATTTCGGACACCAGACCCGTCGCTGGAACCCGAAGATGAAGCAGTACATCTTCACCGAGCGCAACGGTATCTACATCATCGACCTGCAGATGACCGTCAAGAAAATCGAAGAAGCGTATTACTTCATTCGTGACCTCGCGGCACAGGACAAGACGATCCTGTTCGTCGGCACCAAGAAGCAGGCGCAGGAGAGCATCGAGCAGGAAGCAAAGCGCTGCGAAATGTTCTACGTCAACCAGCGTTGGCTCGGCGGCATGCTGACCAACTGGAAGACCATCCAGACCC
>CAMPAN010000031.1 GCA_946631895.1 uncultured Clostridia bacterium | reverse complement strand
ACCGCCGACGCCGCCATGGAAAGCGCGCAGTACAACAGCAGCGCGCCGAGCGCGATGCACAGCGCCCTGCGAACCGGATGCTTTTGTTTGGTTGTCGGCGTCAAAGAAGCCATTTATCCCTCTCTATGAAAAAACGTGACGTCGGAAATACGACGCCACGTTTTGCTGTCTTATGCTCAATAGTTCATATAGTTCATTGCGCCGGACTTACCGAGGGCCACGACAGCCACAATGATGTAGATCACCAAGATAATCGTGCCGATGATGCCGAGGATGAAGCCGATCTTGCTGAGAATGACGCCGACCTTGGATGCGCCGACGAGCTCGCCGCCCTGCGCAACAAATTCCTTGCCCTTTTTCTTGCCGATTGCGCCGAAGATGATGGCGAGGACCGGACCGAGGACCAAGCTCAGAATACCGAACACAAGCGTATTCGGCTGCGGCAGATTGTTTTGATTGTTATACTCCATGATAATACCCTCCTCTTTTGGATTCGTATTATATTATATCTCCTGTACCCATAAAAATCAACATTTTTCATAAAATATTCATAAAGGCAGATTTTTCAAAAAAACGGCGCTGCCTGGTTTCGGCGCGCCGTCCGCAGAGGAGGCAAATGATGGACCGCCGATCCTCTTTTGCGGAAAAAAAGGACCGCTCTTTCGGAGCAGTCCGGTCTGTCAGTTTGCGGCGGCTTTGTCGAGCTCCCCGAGAAAGGAGACGATTGTTTCGTCGTATTTCTCCGTATCGTTGATGCGGATGCGCGAGTGCGCCCCGTGCGGGAACCATACGAGCTTTTTCGGCGCCGTACAATGCGCGTAGAGGTATTCCGCCTGGTCCGGCGTGGAATAGGGATCCTCGCGGCTGTGCAGCATCAGGATGGGCTTTTTGAGCCGCTCAATGCGCTTATAGGGTCCGTCGGTGACGACGTTCGCGTGCGAGCACAGACGGATCCAGAGCATGACCTCCTGCACGACCGGGAATTTCTTTTTCTCGGGACGGTCGACGTCCATATGGTTGTCGAACGAGCGATAGAACGAGGTGTACATGCCCTCGCAGGACATGCCCTCGATATAATCGGGACAGTCCGGCGCGGTCAGCGCAAACAGCGCGGTGGACGAGCCGATGCAGATCCCGTGCAGAAAGACGCGTTCGTTGTGAAGATCGTCGTGCAGCAGGCGGCACCATCCGAGAATGTCGCGGTATTCGCGATACCCCAGGCAGCTGACCTTGCCTTCGGAAAGCCCGTGCGCGCGGTTGTCGATCACAAGCACGTTGCGTCCCGCGCGGCGGAACGGTTCCGCAAAGAAGTAGGAATACAGCAGGCACTCCGTGCGTCCGGCGATGATCAGCGCGGCGGAGCTCCCGCCGAAATCGAAGTATTCGCCGACGAGCCGGAGCCCGTCGCTTTCGATCGCAACCTCGCGGATGCAGTCTTTATACCTCTCGCCCCACGCGATGCCGATGTCGTGCATGCGGCAGTATTCCTCATCCTCCGGGAAGCTGATCCCGCGGTCCCATTTGCCGGGCTTGTTGCGCCGCAGCAGCGTTGCATAGATGATCCATGCAATGATCATCGTCATCACGACGCCGGAGAGCAGCAAAAAGCCGAGCGCGCCGACGATCCAAGGCCAAATCATACCGTTTCCCTCATATTATTCCGATCACCCAATGGTAAATCTCCTGTCCCGCGTCGACGAATTCGAGCTCCAGCATCGGGTACCGTTCGGCGACCGCTTCGCGCAGAGCGTCTTCATCGTCGATCGAAACGCCCTTGCCGCGCAGAACGATGCCGGTTTCGCGGTCGTCGGCGTCCTCCACCATGGACAGCGCGCCTAAGATCGCGTCCTTGAAATCGCTGTTGACGCAGACGAGCTCGCCGGAAAGGAACGCGATCTCCTCGCCCTTTCTGCAGCGGATCTCGTGGTACGCGTAATCGCGCGAGGCGGTCGTTTCGCTGAGCGTCACGACGTTTTCGATGCCCGCGCGCATGGAGGCGATCCGCCGTTCGAGATCCTTCTCGTCCGGAATGTCCATGGCGATCGCGTAATAGCCCTCGACGAAGCTCTTCGACGGCAGCACGGTCACGTTTCTGTCCGACACGAGCTTTGCCGCCTGTTCCGCGGCAAGGATCACGTTCTTGTTGTTCGGCAGCACGACGATCCGGTCCGCGTCGAGCGATTCGAACGTGGACACGAACTCCTGCGAGGAGGTGTTCATGGTTGCGGTCCCGTCGATCACGCAGTCCGCGCCGAGGTTTTCGAACAGCGTTTTCATTCCCGCGCCGTTCACGACGGCAACGACGGACAGCGCTTTGTGCGCCCTCGGCTTTACGATGCGGTCGCGCTCGTTGTGCTGCACCTGCATGTTTTCGAGCTTGAAGGTCAGAAACTCGCCGTACCGCTGCGCCTGCTCGATGACGAACGCGGGCGCTTTCGTGTGGATGTGCACCTTGACGCGCTTGCCGTCCTGCACGCACACAAGCGAGTCGCCGAGGCGATCCAGCGCGCCGATGAAGGATTTCAGCCGGAAATCCTGATCGTAGGACGGACCGTTCATCAGCTGCAGGATGAACTCCGTGCAGTAGCCGTCGATGAAGAGACTGTTCTCGTTGAACAGGCTGAGGTCCGCCGCAGGCGTCTGTTCGGACGCAGCCTTCGGCGCCGCGTCCTCTAAGATCTCGCCGCGCAGGTACTTCACCATGCCCTCAAAGATGCGGATGAATCCGGTCGCGCCGGAATCGACGACGCCCGCGTCCTTCAGCACCGGAAGCATTTCGGGCGTGAGGATCAGCGTCTTGTGCATTTCGGCGACGTAGGCGGAGAGAATGAAGTCGATCGATGAGTTCCTTGTGATCTGTCCGCGGATGTGCTCGATGCCCTCGCGTGCCACGGAGAGGATCGTGCCCTCGACCGGCTTCTGCACAGCGGAATACGCGACGCGGTACCCGCGCACAAGCGCGTTCCGAAGCTCGCCCGGTCCGATCAGGACTGCGCGGGAGAGCCCCTGCGCAAAGCCGCTGAAGAACTGCGAGAGGATGACGCCCGAGTTTCCGCGCGCGCCCAAAAGCATGCCGGAGGCGAGCGATCGTACGAAGGCGTTGACTTCCGCGCTGCTTTCCGCCTGCTCCAGTCCATGCTCCAGCGTCTTCACCATGTTGGTGCCGGTATCGCCGTCCGGGACGGGGAAAACGTTCAGCCGGTTGATCTCGTCCTCCTCCGCGCGGAGGTTCGCAAGACCGTTCCGGAGCATCTGTTCCAATTCGGTTCCGTTGATTCGTTTGACAGCCATAAATGCTTTACTTCGTTTCCTTCTTGCCCATCAGGGTTACGGACTTCGGCAGCAGGAAGGAGAGCACGAACGCGACGAGCACCGCGATCGCGCAGACCAGCGTCATGTATTTTACGACGTCGGCGGTCTTCATCCAGGTCAGCACCGCCTGTCCGCCGATGCCGGACGCCACGCCCGCAAAGAGTCCCTGCACCGCAAAGTACATCGCGGCGTTCGAGATGCCGGTGCGCTTCTCTTCCTCCGCGGCAAGCTCGGACGGCACGGAATACGCGACGGAGAACATCGCGCCGATGCCGAACGAGGAGATGAGACCAGTGATGATCGACAGAACCATCTTCAAAGTGCCCGCCGGCACAAAGGACACCGCGAACATCGCCGCCATGCCGACGGCAAAGATCACGAGCGTGTAGCGGTAGGAGAAGCCGAAGCCGAACTTCCTTGTCAGCCAATTATAGATCAGCAGCGTGAACGGCACCGGCGCAAAGGACGCCATCATGACGAACATCATGTTCATGCCGGCGACCGAGAAGTATTCGTTGATGCCGGACAAAAAGAGCTGCACGCCGAAGGTCATGAACGAGTACACGATCATCCAAAGGATGTAATCCCGGTTTTTGAACGTGTATGCGATCGACTTGAAGAGGTTGACCGAGACTGCTTTTTCGCCGCTTTCGAGCGTGATCGTGCCGTCCTTGGTGGATTCCTCCCTGATAAGGAACAGCGGGATCAGCATGGTCAGCACGATCGGCAGTACGATCATGGAGACCGGACGGACGTTGAGACCGTTCAGGAGCATGCGTACCACGACGTAGCCGAGGATGAAGTAGACGATGTCGCAGACCGACTTCACGTTCGACATGAAGTTGCGGTCCTCCTGCCGGTCGACGATCTCGGTGAACGTCGCGTAGTACGTGACCATCGTCAGCGTATAGAAGCTGTAGAACACGCAGAGCGTGATGCCGTAGAAGATCGTGTTTCCGAGCGTCGCGCCGGTGGGATTCGGCGTAACGAGCGTGAACAGCACGTAGGCGATCAGCATCGGCACGAGACCGATGATCAGCGCCGGACGTCTGCGGCCGAACTTCGTTTTGAGATTGTCGGTAAACGACGCCATCGGAACGTCGATCACGCCGTCGATGATCTTCGCGATCACGCCGAACACCGCCCAGACCCCGGCGATGACCAGATCGCGCTGCAGAAACGTCTGATACTGAATGACGTTCGGATTGAACCCGGTCGCGATCAGTGCGCTGCACAGGTACGAATTGACCATCAGGTTCAGCATATTGACGCCCATGCCGCCGATGGCGTACAGGAACATCTGCCATTTTTTCGTCAGTTTTCTCATTTCGGATTCCTTTCACCCCTAAAAGGGAATCTTATTTTGCGTTGTTCAATGCCTTCTCAATGATCGCGCGTTCCTCGGAAAGATCCCCGGAGATCGGCTTGCCGATGTAATACGCCGCCATGAGTCCCGGTCCGATGTTGATGCCGCAGGAGGGGAAGACGTCGTTGATATAGATCGCCTTCGGATGGAAGCGCTCGCTGATGAGCTCTCTGAACTTCTCTGCCTGCGGCAGGCGGTTCGTCTGCGCGATGAAGACGATCTGTTCGGAAAGATCCTCGCCGGTCGCTTCGATGTATTCGAGCAGCGCTGCATAGGCTGCCTTTGCGCCTTTCGCCTTGCCGATGACGGTGGTGAGACCGTTGTAGTCGAACTCGCCGATCGGCTTGATGCCTGCGAGCGTGCCGAAGAACGCCTTCGCGTTGGTCAGACGGCCCTTCTTTGCGACGAAGCTCAGATCGTCGAGCCAGCCCGCTTGATGGAAGCGGTTCTTGTTCGCTTCCAGCCATTCCGCGACCTCGTCCATCGTCTTGCCTTCGTCGCGCAGCTTCGAGGCGCAGACCGCCATCAGTCCGAAGCCGGGACCGAAGCGCAGCGAATCGATGCAGCGGATATTCGCATCCGGATAGGTCTGCTTCACAAGATCCGCGGCGGTGCAGGCAAAGCCGTACGTGCCGGAGATGCCGCCCGAAATGGTCATCACGAGCAGCGGCGTGCCGTCTTTCACGATCTCTGCCATCGCGTTTTTGAACTCCTCCACGTTTGCGGGCGCGGTGGAGTAGCCGTTCGGGTTCTTCTTGAGATCGGCATAGAACTCGTCGCGCGAGAAGCGGTCCCACGTCAGCGGACCGGGTATGTCCGACTTGTCGGGCAGCACGATATGTCCCGGGATGACCCGGATATCGTATTCCTTTTGGAATTTCTCCTGCAGATCGCAGGTGCCGTCCGCCATGATTACAAATTGCTGCATGATATGATTCCTCCTGATAGATAGATTTCTTATGAATTCGGTTCCTCGCCGAGGAACGTAAACAATGCGTTCTCCGCCTTTTCGGGGTCGGAAAGAAATGCTTCGGTGTGTCCCGCGCCGTCGGCGGTGAAAAACGCCTTTCCGGCACCGCAGCGCGCATACACCGCGCGTCCCGTTTCGAAGGGCACGGTCCGGTCGTTCGTGCCGTGCAGGAAGAAACAGGGGATCGTCGTGTCTGCGAGTACGTCGTCCGTTCGCGCGCGAAGATCCAGCTTTAAAAACAGCTTCGCAAGCAGCCGGATCCAGGGCATCAGCAGAAACGCGGGCACGTTCCTGCGCTTGCAGTCGAGCCGGATCTGTTCGTCCGGCGAGCGGTAGCCGCAGTCGAGCACGAGCGCGCGGGTGCGTTCGGGATCGAGCGATCCCGCGGCAAAGCCGATCGACGCCGCGCCCATCGAAATGCCGTACAGCACGGTTTCCCGTACGCCGTTCTGCGAAAGCGCCCAGTCGTTCCACGCAGCGACGTCGTACCGTTCGTAAAGCCCGAGTCCGCAGCGCACGCGCGAGCCGGGCTCATGTCCGCGCTGCCGGATGAGCAGGACGTTGTAGCCGTGCCGGAAAAACACGTCCGCCTGCACGGTGAAGTTGACCGCGGGATCGGTGCGGTAGCCGTGCACGAGGATCGCGGTCCGGGAAAATCCGCCGCTGAAGTATTCGCCCGAAAGCGGGACGCCGTCGCGCGAGCGGATCGAAACCGGCGCCCGAGAAAGACGGTCGAGGCGTTCCTTTGCCGCGAGGATGTCTTTGCGGTACGGCGCAAACTGCGCGTCCGGCGCGATCATCCGGTCGAGGGGGTCGCCGGGCTTCGCCCGGAAAATCGTGAGAACGGCAACGACCGACGGCGCAAAAACAAACACCGCGTAACAGCCGATCAAAGCCAGCAGGATCCAAATCATACCGTTCTCCTCAGAAAGACATTGAAGAATGGAGCAACCGTTTTCCATCCTTCAGAATTCATTCACCGTCGTCGCAGACAACGGTTCGACCGACGCGCCGTTCACCCGAAAGAACCGCGCGGCAGCCGCATGCTGTCCGAAGACGGACACGATCGGGCGACCCGAAAGCGGAAGCGCGAACGTCGCGGCGTTTTCCGACTGCGTGTCGAGGGCGGCGGGGGAAAAGACGTGCTTATCCGACGCCTTGAACGCGGCTTCCTTCCGCGTCCATCCGACAAGAAAGCCTTCCGGCGTTTGCGGATACGCGGCGCGTTCCGCCTTTGAAAAGACGCGCGCCCGCAGCTTTTCGCAGGTTTTTTCGTCAAACCGGCGGGAAAACCCGTCGACCGTTTCGAGATCGACGCCGACCGGCGCGTTTGAAACCGCGACGCAGCAGCGCCCGTCCGCGTGCGAAAACGAGAGCGAAAAGCGGTCCGAGGTCCAGCCGCCGGGCTTTTTGCGGGAAAACCGCAGCCCGTCCGGATCGAGCGAGAAGCAGTGCTTCGCCGCGATCCGAAGAAGCGCCCAGTTCGCGATGCGCGCCGATCTGACCGACGGGTCCGAGCACGCTTCGATCTCCTTGAGACGCTCCGGCGGAACCGGAAAGTCGAGAGAAAACCCGTCCGCGTCCGCAAGGTACACCTGCAGCACCGGACGCGTGTTCCACATCCGGAACACGGCTTCCTCCTGCAGGCTCTTCTTCTCGCCGAACACGCATTCGTAGGCGAAGTGCTCGCAGTTGTTGCGGATCATATGATAGCCGTCGGAACCGAGCCGGTCCTTTGCCCGCCGCACGGATTCCGCAGGCGGCACGCGTTTTCTGCGCTCCGCGCGGTCGAGGACCGCGATCTCCGGAATGCGTCCCGTGCAGAACACGTCCATGTCCGTTTCGACGACGAGAAACCGGTCCGGTGCGCTTGCGTATGCAGGCACCGGCGGCAGACCGAACGCGACGATCCTGCCGCCGCCCGTATAGACGCCGTAGTGAAAGATCGAACCGATCTGCACCCGCACCATGTCGCCGGGCTCCGGATCGCCGGGCTGCCACTTCATTTCAGCTTCGCCTCGATGTAGTTCACGACATCGCCGAGCGTTTCAAAGTCGGACGCGCCGACGTTTTCAAAGCGGATGTCCATTTCCTCCTCGATCGCGATGACCATGTAAAGCATGCTCACGGAGGAGAAGCCGAGGTCCGCCACGAGCCGGGAGTCCTCGGTGCAGGCAAGCACCTTGTCCCGGTTGCGGTCGTCCGCGGCGAGCAGGATCTCTTTGAGCTTTCCGATGATCTCAGTCCTGGACATGCTTGTACCTCACGATCTTCATCGCCGGGGACCGCTGGAAATCGGTGTCGCGGACGACGATCCTGCTGACCTGCATGAAGCCCGGCAGCGTGCGGTTGACCTTTTCGAGCTCGGAAACGGCGAACGCCTTGCGCGCTTCGTCGTCCAGATTTATAAGCTCGGTGGGACGCAGCACGACTTCCAGCGCGAGGATCGGCTCGCCCAGCGCGCTGCGGCTTTCGAAGACCTGCGAGTCCTGAATGAACGGGAGCGCGTTGAAGTGCGTTTCGACCTCGGCGGGGGAGACGTTCTCGCCGTTCGGCAGCACGATGATCTCCTTGATGCGGCCGGTGATGTAGAGATAGCCCTCGTCGTCGAGCCGGACGAGATCGCCGGTACGGAACCAGCCGTCCTCGTACGCGCCGGGTTCTTCGACGCCGACGTAGCCGTCCATCATATTGCGGCCCTTGAGCCACAGCTCGCCGTCGACAATTTTGAACTCCTGATTCGGGAACGGCAGACCGACGGATTCGGGCTTTCTGAGGCTTTCCGGATTGCCGGATACGAGGTTTGCAGATTCGGTGAGACCGTAACCGGGCAGCAGCTTAATGCCGAGCTTTTCATATTCCGCGACGAGGAACGGCGAAACCGGCGCCGCGCCGCAGATGATGGTTTTGAGATCCGCGCCGAGCATGTTGCGTCCGAATTTCTTCGAGAGCGTCAGCGCCATTTCCGCAAGCGCGGGAACGATGACGAGGATCGTCGGCTTAAAGATCGCAACGTCGCGGAACATGTCCTTGTTGTTGCGGCAGATATACAGGGCGCTGCCCGTATAGAGCGAGGTCATCAGGTTGCGGATGAGCCCGAACACATGCGAAAGCGGCAGAACGAGCAGATACCGCTGCCCGAACACGTCCGGATAGCCGTAGCAGCCGTTGATCGTGCCCTGCATCACCGCGTCGTTCGAAAGGAGCGCGCCCTTGCTCTTGCCGGTCGTGCCGCCGGTGAAGACGATCGCGCACGGCGTCTTTGCGTCGCACTGGACCGCAGGTTTCTTTTCGTCGCAAAGCGCGTCGGCGGGAAGGAGCGCGATGTCGGGGCGCTTCGCCTTCACAAGCTCGAGACGCGGCTCGAAGTCCTTCTGATAGACGAGCTTTTTGATGCCGAACATCATGCAGCAGCCGAACACGGCTTCCGCGGGAAGATGCGCGGGGAAGATCGCGCAGCAAAGCCCGGAGGTCACGGCGGCGAGATACGCCTTGACAAAGTCATAGGAATTTGCGGCAAACAGCGCGACGCGCGTGCCGGAAGGGTTGTCGCCGAGCAGGGTCCGGAATCCCGCGACGTCCGCCTCGAGCTCCGCAAAGCTGTGCACTTTGCCCTCGTCGACGATCGCGGGCGCGTCGCCGAACGTGTTTACGCAATGCTCCCACATCGCGGAAACGGTCGTAAACTCTTTGATGCGCGCAAACGTCGCATCGTCCGTATACTTACGGAAGATCTCTTTGGATGGTGTCTGCATAGGTTTATCTCCTCTTTTGATAAGCAATTTGCTTTAATGCTTCTTCCTTTCGGTGCAGCTCCTCCGCGATCGCGTCGATCTCGGACATCGGCGGACGCTTGCCGTACCGCTTAACGAGGTCGATCGGCTCGCCGATGACGAAGGTCACGCGGTTCCAGAAGTGCGCCTTCGGACGGACGTAAACCGGTACGATGGGGACCTTGCCCTGCAGCGCGATCAGCACCGGACCGGACTTGAACGCGCCGAGGTTTCCGCCGTCGTCATGGATGTGCCCTTCCGGAAAGATCGAAACGAGCGAGCCGCTTTTGAGTTCGTCCGTGATCTCGCGGAGCGATCCGAAGTTGAAGTTCTTCCGGTCGACCGGGATGCACAAAAACTGCTTGAACAGCCAGCGGAACTTCGATTCGAAAAACTCCTGTCCGCAGATAAAGTGGTGCCGCCGGTACCACACCGCGAACATCAGGTATACGGGATCGAAAAACCCGTAGTGATTCGCGATCAGCAGCGCGCCGCCGCGGATGCGCTTTTTCGCCGCTTCGGTTTCATAGATCCATCGCGGACGCATCCATATGAGCCCGGGCAGCGACGCCGTCGCCTTGACGAAGTCGTACACGAGATAACGCGGCGAAAACAGCTTAGCGCGATTCGTTCGTTTCTGTTCCATTGAGCAGCTTCTCCAGTTCCGCGATCCGTTCCCGAAGCCGTTCGGAAACGATCTGCAGGTTTTCGGTTTCGTCCGCGCCGTCCTCCAGAAGCGTGAAGACGTCGATCGGCTTGCCGATCAGCACGCGGGCGCGTTTGCGTTGAAAATACGATCCGTTCGTGACGACCGGAACGATCTTTGCGCCGCTCGAAAGCGCGAGATACGCCGCGCTGACCTTGAACGGCAGCGGACGCGCTTCACCCGGCAGGGGAAGGCGGCTTTCCGGAAAGATCCCGACGACGCCGCCGCGCTCGAGTATGCGCATGGATGCGGGCATAAAGCCGAAATCGTGCGTATTGCGGTCCACCCGGATTCCGCCGAGACAGCGGAGGAACCATCCGAGCATCGGCTTTTCAAAGAGCACCTCCGCCATCTGAAACCGCAGCGTCCGCGTAAAGAACACGAACAGATACACCGCGTAGTCAAAGACGGACGTGTGGTTCGAAATGACGATCGCGCTGCCCTTGATGTGCCGTCCCTGTGCGCGCCGGTCCTCATACAGGATCTTTGTGCGGAAGCACAGAAGCTGCGCGGGCCAGCCGGTGATTTTCACAAACCAGTTGAACAGTCCGATCATACGCCACGGGACCCGCCCTTCTCCGCGCGGATGTAGTCCGCAATCGCGCGGGCGGTTTTGAGATCCGTCTTTTCCAGCGGGAACGCGGCGTTAAATTCGTCGCGAAGACGGGTCAAAAGGGCGAAGTAATCGAGACTTGTGCCGCCGAGATCGAGGAAGAAATCGGCGTCGGGAGCGACGTCGCCCTCGGACCGGTTCACGGCGGCGGCGACGATCGCGCAAACGCGCAGCAGCAGCGCGTCGTTTGTTTCCGCTTCACGCGCTTTCGAAACGTCGAACGGACGCAGCGCGCCGGAGGCGCAGTCGCGGCGCAGACGGAGGCGGTTCAGCTTGAACTCGTCGGGCTTCATCAGCGGACCTTCGACCGTCACGATGCGGGAGATCGAAGAGGAAAGGTTTGCGCGTTCGATCCGCTCGTTCAGCGCGGCGCGGATCCGCTTTGCGTTCTCTTCGGTCGTCATGCGGTTCAGCGCAAGCAGAAGCACCGCGGAAGACGCGCCGTTGTCGGTTGCGGGGATCAGACAGACCTCCGCGCCGTCGGGCTTCAGAAGCGGCTCGATCGCGTTCGGATTCAGGTTTTCGCCGTTCGGTCCGACGATGAGATCGTCCGCGCGGCCGAGGATGCGGTAGTGTCCGTCGACGCATTCGGCAAGATCGCGCGTTTGAAACCAGCCCGCGCGCGATTGCAGCCCGTCGGAGGAGAGCACGTATTTTGCGGTGACCTTTCCGCGCACCCAAAGCTCGCCGGATTCGTCGATCCGGTACTCCGCGTTCTGCATCGGTTTGCCGACGGAACCGGACTGCAGGTATTTTTGCCGATCCGACAGTTCGACCGACGTGATGCCGATTTCGGTCATGCCGTAGCCGTTTGCAAGCGGATAGCCGATGCCGTTGAAAAACAGATGCACCGCGGGATCGAGAAAGCTCCCGCCGCTGATCATAAAGACGATGGAATCCCCGAACAGGTTTTCGCGCACCTCGCGGAACGCGAGCTTCGAGAACGCGTTTGCAAGCGGGCGGGGCAGCTTTTCCCAAAGCGCGAGCGCGCGGCCGAACTTCGCCGCGGTCTTTTCGCCCCGGTCCGCAATGCCTTTTTTCGCCTGCTCATAGACCTTTTCCCAGAAAAGCGGCACCGCAAAGACGTGCGTTACCTTGTGGCGGCGGATCGTGTTGACGATCGTCGACGGGGAAAGGTCGTTGAGCTGCACAAACGTGCGCGAGAAGAAGCCGAACCAGATGTACATTGCGATCAGCCCGAACACGTGATAGAACGGCAGAAACGCCAGCAGCTTGAGATTGCCTTCGTAATGCTTTTTGACCTGCGGCTGCTCGCGGATGATCCCGTAGCTGTCGCAGATCTGATAATAGAATTCCTCCGCGGAATAGGCGCAGACCTTGACGTTTTCGGTCGTGCCGGAGGACATGACGAAAAGCTCCGTGCCGAACGGTCCCGTTCCGATCGGGTCGCCGTCCGGAGAAATGTGCCCGGGGCGCAGCACGGGGCAGTCGAACGCGCCGTTTTCCGCGATCACGGCACGGCAGTCCGCAACGCGCATCGCGTTCAAAAGTAGCGGCGCGGGCAGGCGCAGGTTCATCAGAAGCGGACGGAAGCCCGCCGCAAGGATCGCCCAGAAAAGCTCGATCCAGTCGAGGCTGTTGTCGAGATACAGCCCGACGACCGCGTTGTACGGGAGATCGCCGAGCGCGGTTTTCAGCGCGGCGGCGCGGGACAGGATATGCGTCCTTGCCTCGCCGTAGGTCGTTTTGCGGATCCGGTAGCCCTCGCTCTTTTCCCAAAGCACGTTGTCCGATTCGCGGAACATCAGCGTAAAAAGCGTGCGGAACGTCAGCCCGCCGGTCTGAAACGCGTCGAGCTTACTCCGCACGAAGTCGTCGATGGAGCGATAGGAACCGATATGATAATCCGTCATGCCATTCTCCGGGATGAAAAACTCATGTTCTCTTATTATAGCCTATTTCGGACCCGGAATCAACACATTTCCCAAAAATCGGACAAACCTGCATTTCCGCGGACATCCGAATTGTGAAAAACTTTCGGGAACCGAAATTTGTGAAAAAAAAGGATTTCGCGATTTTTTGTCGTATATAATTAAGATCTGAATATAAGAACAAAGAATATAATTCAGATCTGATTATAAGAACAATGTTCTTTATAATTCAGATTTGAATTAAGAACAATGTTCTTTAAGAAAACAGTCTTCTTAAGAAGACAGTCTTTTTAGTTCAGATCTGAATGTATCAATTCTTATTTTTTAAGAAGACCGTATTTTTCGGTCTTCTTTTTTACCCGGCGTCGCCGTCGCGCGCGTCAACGATCCCTCCGACGGCCTCCCTCTGCACAAGGGAGACAGGAAACACGCCGACGGACCGTAGGGGACGCCGACCCCGGCGTCCCGCAGAAAACAGGGAAACATTCCCGGTTCGCGCATCAAAAAAGGAGCGTCGTTTCGACGCTCCCGGGCGATGTTCAGTTTGCGGTTCCGCCAAGCTCCTCGGTCCAGCGGAACGTGCCGGTCTTTTTGACGTTCTCGCCGTAGATGGTTTTGAAATCGTCGCGCATGGAGATCACATGGAAGCCGAGCGCCTCCCATTTTGCGCGAAGCTCATCCCCTTTCTCGGGGTGTCCGTAGTCGCGCACGTCGTCGTCCGCGATCAGCATGAACGCAAGGCTCTTATAGGGATTGTTGCTGATCGTATAGATGTGCATCGCGGAGTCGCCGCTCGTGTTGCCGAACGAGAGCACCGGCTGCTTGCCGATCTCGCGCATGATCGCCGTGACCTTGTTCGTCTTGAGGTTCTTGACCTGCAGCCGGTCGGTGCGGACAAGCTCGTCCGTGGGCTGATACGTATAGTTGAGCGCGTCCGTGTCGCCCTGTCCGCTTGCTTCCAGCGCGACGTCCATGCCGATGAAGTTTTCCGCCGGGATGTCCACCATACCTTCGAACAGTTCGCGGCAGATATAGCGGTCGCTGCCGCTGACGACGTAGACCTTGAAGTTGTTTTCGGTGAGATAGTCGATGACTTCAACGATCGGACGATAGAACGCCTGTCCGTAGGTCATGCCCTCGAATCCGTCCGCGTCGCGTACCAGGAACTGCGTGACGTAGTTTCGGAACTCGGTTACGGTCATGCCCGCATAGGCTTTCGCCGCGGCGTTCGCGTGACGGAGCGCCATGTCGCTCGCATAGGTGTGGGTCGGACCGCCCGCGCGGATCTCCTCCGCAACCGCCTTAAGCTCCTCGTCCGGCGTAAAGGTCGGATCGGCGAGTATGCGCCATGCCAGCATGTAATATTCAAAATACGTCGGGAACAGCTCGGCGTAGATCGTGCCGTCCATATCGAATACCGCGATGCGGCGATCGACCGGAATGAAGTCGGGCGAGCTTTCGTCCGTGACCGCTTCGACGTACGCGATCAGCGTGTCCAGCGCGGGCGCGACGTCGTTCCACGACGCGAAAACCTCCTCCTCGATCTCGTCCGGCGCGGGTTCGTCTGCGGAGATCTCCGGCAGTTCCGTGTTCGGATGTTCTTCCGTCGGCGCTTCGGTTGCGGGGACTTCGGTTGCAGGTGCTTCGGCTGCAGGAGCTTCCGTCGGCGCAGGCGTCGTTTCGGCGGCGGGTTCGGTTTTCTGCCTGCAGCCCGCAAACGCGGCAAGCAGCATCAGGATCGCAAGGATCAGAGCAAGTTTCGTTTTCATTCGGAGTATTTCCTCTCTGTTGTATCAAAATCGTTTGCCATTATAAAACGTTTTTCTTCGATGCGCAAGTCTCATTTTCCGGCATGTCCGCCGAACACCTTTACGACTTTCGCCCGGCGTCGCCGTCGCGCGCGTCGATCGCGTAATAGGTGAGGTCGCGCATCTCGCCGAGGTATTCAAATTCCTGCGGGGAAAAGCGCAGATAGGTCATGCCGCACTTTTCCATCACGCGGCGCGACGCGTCGTTGCCGGTAAAATACGACGCCGTGACGG
>CAMPAN010000030.1 GCA_946631895.1 uncultured Clostridia bacterium | reverse complement strand
ACGGGTCCGGCGAAGTGACGCGCATCCGCGCGGAGCTTGCACGCTATCCGGAGGATATCCGCAGAAAAAAGCTCGCCGGGAATCTCCTTCTGATGGCACAGGCGGGGCAGTATAACTACATGCGCTGTCTCCGCCACGGCGAGACCGGCGCGGCGCAGCTTGCGGTCGGGGAATTCGTCAACGCGCTGATGCGGACGGTGTTTCTTCTGAACGGCGTGTATATGCCGTATTATAAATGGAGCTTTCGCGCGATGCGCGCGCTTCCGAAGCTGCCGCTGCTTGCGGAAACGGCGGAATACCTGATCACGACGGACAACGGGGAAGCGCTTGCCGAATCGAAATATGACATGATCGAGGACGCCGCGGCGGACGTCATCGAAGAACTGCAGGAGCAGGGGCTCACCAAGGCGATCTGCGGCGATCTCGAAAAGCACGCGTACTCGGTCAACGATTCGATCGCGGACGGCGGCATCCGCAACCTGCACATCCTTGCGGCGGTGTAGCTGCGCGGCGCAAGCCGCATATCGTCTGAAGTCCCCTGCGGGGAGCGATATGCCTGCAGCGCGTAACAATCCCCCTCAGTCCCCCTTTACACAAGGGTGGCAAAAACAGGCGCGACCCCGGAGCCTCCCTTGTGTAAAGGGAGGTGTCAGCCGTAAGGCTGACGGAGGGATTGTCGAAAGGAGCATGGTATGATCCGCAAGCATAATCCGAACCTTGTTGAAAACGCAAAAGTTTTGCGCAAAGAAATGACAACGGAAGAGCGGCATCTTTGGTACGATTTCCTCCGCACCTATCCGGTTCGCTTTCTGCGGCAGAAGGTGCTCGGCAGATACATCGTCGATTTTTATTGCGCGCAGGCAAAGCTTGTGATAGAGCTTGACGGATCGTAGCATTATCAAACCTGGGGTGTAGAATACGATACGGCGCGTACGGCATTTCTGTCCGGATACGGACTTCGTGTTCTGCGGATCCCCAATAATGAGATTCATCGCAATTTTAAGGGTGTTTGCGAATGGATCGATATACAAGTAAAGGAAGCGATCGACAATCCTCCAGTCGCTTAACAGCGACAGCCCCCTTTACACAAGGGGGCCTCTGTTCCGCGGGAGCCTCCCTTGTGGGTGGTACGCGCGCACCATGCTTTGTTGCTGCGGCAAGTCTTGCCCTCCCTGTGTAAGGGAGGGTGGGTTTTGCAAAGCAAAAGCCGGGAGGGTTGATCATGAATTGCGCCTTCGGCGCGTGAATTGTGCTTACGCACATGAAAGGATTGGATATGGAGATTCACGGATTACAGAAAATGACGCTTTTGGACTTCCCGGGACGCGTGGCGTGCACGGTGTTTTTGGGCGGATGCGATCTCCGCTGCCCGTTCTGTCACAACGCCGAGCTGATCGACGGCACCGCAAAGCCGGTTATGGACGACGCGGAGCTGCTGCGGTTTCTCGAAAAGCGCAAGGGGCTTCTGGACGGCGTCGCCTTCACCGGCGGCGAGCCGACGCTTCGGAAGGACCTGCCCGAGCTTATCCGGAAGATCCGCGCGCTGGGCTATCCCGTGAAGCTCGACACCAACGGCATGCACCCGGACCGGCTCAAAGCGATGCTCGACGAGGGGCTTCTGGACTATGTTGCGATGGACGTCAAGGGCGGACCGCATCATTATGCGCATATATGCGGTTTGGAAAAAATCGATCTTGCACCGATCAACGAGAGCATTTTCCTCCTGATGAACAGCAAAATCGACTACGAATTCCGCACGACCGTCGTCGACGAGCTGCACGATTTGTCAGATTTTACGGCGATTTCCGGCTGGATCGCAGGCGCGAAGGCATATTACCTGCAAGCGTTTACGGACCGCGATACGGTTGTGTATGAGAATTTCCACGCACCCAGCCGGGAATGCATGGAACTGTATGCCGCAGCTGTCCGAAAAACGGTACCGAACACCGCGCTAAGAGGCATATAGTCTGCCTTTTCCGGCTGTTTGCCCTCCGTATACCGCGCTTTGCATATGCAACGCATAAATACAACATATTGTATGATTTGTTAACAATCACCACTACATATTGACATCGACCCCCTATATATGGTAAAGTTACAACGCTCGGAACCGCGGGAGGGAGAGCCCTGCGGTTTCAAAAGAAACAACTTTACCTCAGAGGGGGATCATTTTATGTACGAAGTCATTAAGAGGGACGGCAAGCTCGCCGAATTCTCGATCAACAAGATCACCGCGGCAATCACCAAGGCGTTTGAAGCGACGGGGAAACAGTATCACCCGAGCGTGATCGAGCTTCTGGCGCTGCATGTGACGAGCGATTTCGAGGGCAAGGTCAAGGACGGCAAGATCATGGTCGAAGAGATCCAGGACAGCGTCGAAAAGGTGCTGTCGGAATCCGGCTATGCGGACGTCGCCAAGGCGTACATCCTCTACCGCAAGCAGCGTGAAAAGATCCGCAACATCAACTCCACGATGCTGAACTACAAGGATCTGGTCGACAACTACCTCAAGATCAACGACTGGCGCGTCAAGGAGAATTCGACGGTCACGTATTCGGTCGGCGGTCTGATCCTTTCTAACTCCGGCGCGATCACGGCAAACTACTGGCTTTCCGAGATCTACGACAGCGAGATCGCGGATGCGCACCGCAGCGGCGCGATCCATCTGCACGACCTCTCGATGCTCACCGGCTACTGCGCGGGCTGGAGCCTCAAGCAGCTCATTCAGGAGGGTCTCGGCGGCGTTCCCGGCAAGATCACGTCCTCGCCCGCAAGCCATCTTTCCACGCTGTGCAACCAGATGGTCAACTTCCTGGGCATCATGCAGAACGAGTGGGCGGGCGCGCAGGCGTTCTCGTCGTTCGACACGTACCTCGCGCCGTTCGTCAAGGTCGACAACCTGACGCAGAAGGAAGTCAAGCAGTGCGTGCAGTCGTTCATCTACGGCGTCAACACGCCGTCCCGCTGGGGCACGCAGGCGCCGTTCTCCAACATCACCCTCGACTGGACGGTTCCGAAGGACCTCGAAAACCTCCCCGCGATCGTCGGCGGCAAGGAAATGGATTTCACCTACGGCGACTGCAAGAAGGAAATGGACATGGTGAACAAGGCGTTCATCGAGGTCATGATCGAGGGCGACGCCAACGGCCGCGGCTTCCAGTATCCGATCCCGACGTACTCCATCACGCGCGACTTCGACTGGAGCGAGACCGAGAACAACAAGCTGCTCTTTGAGATGACCGCAAAGTACGGCACGCCGTATTTCTCGAACTACATCAATTCGGACATGGAGCCGAGCGACGTGCGTTCGATGTGCTGCCGTCTCCGTCTCGACCTCAGAGAGCTTCGCAAAAAGTCCGGCGGCTTCTTCGGCTCCGGCGAATCGACGGGTTCCGTCGGCGTGGTCACGATCAACATGCCGCGCCTTGCGTACCTTGCAAAGGACGAGAAGGAATTCTTCACCGAGCTCGATAAGATGATGGACATCGCGGCGCGTTCTCTGAAGACCAAGCGTACCGTCATCACGAAGCTCCTCGAAGCGGGTCTCTATCCGTACACCAAGCGCTACCTCGGCACGTTCAATAACCACTTCTCAACGATCGGTCTGATCGGCATGAACGAAGTCGGATTGAACGCCAAGTGGCTTAAAAAGGATCTCACGCATCCCGAAACGCAGAAGTTCACCCGCGAGGTCCTGAACCACATGCGCGATCGCCTCTCCGATTACCAGGAGAAGTACGGCGACCTCTACAACCTCGAAGCGACCCCCGCGGAATCCACGACGTACCGCTTCGCAAAGCACGACAAGGAGCTGTATCCGGACATCATCACGGCGAACATGAACGGCACGCCGTACTATACGAACTCGTCGCACCTGCCGGTCGGCTACACCGAGGATATTTTCTCGGCGCTGGACATCCAGGACGATCTGCAGACGCTGTACACCTCCGGCACCGTGTTCCACGCGTTCCTCGGCGAAAAGCTGCCCGACTGGAGAGCGGCGGCAAACCTCGTCCGCAAGATCGCGGAAAACTACAAGCTCCCGTACTATACGATATCGCCGACGTATTCGGTCTGCAAGGACCACGGCTACATCACGGGCGAGCATTTCACCTGCCCGATCTGCGGTCAGAAGACCGAGGTCTACTCCCGCATCACCGGCTACTACCGCCCGGTCCAGAACTGGAACGACGGCAAGGCGCAGGAGTTCAAGGATCGCAAGGTCTATAACATCGGTCGTTCGCACCTCACGCATCAGGGTCCGAACCCCGCGCCGGTCGACGCAGTCGCCGAGGCGGCGGCGGAAACGGTCGAAGCAGCGCCGTGCTGCCCGCCGGTCGCGCCGGAAGCGCCCAGGACGGAAAACGCCTCGATCCTGCTGTTCAAGACGCCGACCTGCCCGAACTGCAAGCTGGCGACCGCGCTGCTCGAAAAAGCGGGCGTCGCGTTCACCGCGCTGAATGCAAATGAGGAGAAGGAGCTCGTCGAACAGTATGGCGTCAAGCAGGCGCCCACGCTGGTGATCCTCAAGGAGGACGGCTTCGAAAAGTATCGCGGCGTCTCCGACATCAAGGGCTGGCTGATGCACAAATAAGCGATCCCATACCGCACGATCCGATTCTCCGCAGGGTGCTGCGGAGAATCGTTTTCGGAAAGAGGGACGATCTCTCGGCCGCTTAACAGCGACAGCCCCGCAAGCTCCATTCCGCTTCGCTTCATTACGGCGGCAGATCGCGCGTTTCTCGCGCGTACCATCTTTGCACAAGGGGGCCTCTGCTCTGCGGGAGCCTCCCTTGTGTAAAGGGAGGTGCCGAGGAACGAGGCGGAGGGATTGTAAAACCGGAATACTTCATAGGAGGAACATATGTACGATATGATCGTGATCGGCGGCGGACCCGCCGGTATGACGGCGGCGCTCTATGCGCTGCGCAACGGCAAGACGGTACTGGTGCTCGAAAAGCACGGCTTCGGCGGACAGATCACCCACTCCCCGAAGGTGGAGAACTACCCGGGCACGATCCAGATGAGCGGCAACGAGTTCGCGGACCGCTTTCTTGAACAGATCCTGCATCAGGGTGCGGACGTGGAGCTGGAGCGCGCGATTTCCGTCAGGACCGACGGCGATCTGAGGATCGTCGAAACCGAGGAGGGCAGCCGCTTCGAAGCGCTGACCGTCGTCATTGCGACCGGCGTCAAGCACCGCATGCTCGGGCTCGAAGGAGAGAACGAGCTCGTCGGCGAAGGCATTTCGTTCTGCGCGGTCTGCGACGGCGATTTCTATTCGGGACAGACCGTCTGCGTCGCGGGAGGCGGAAACTCCGCGCTGCAGGAGGCGATTCTGCTTGCCGAAAAGTGCAAAGAGGTTATCATTCTGCAGGATCTGCCCGCGCTCACCGGCGAGGCGAAGTTGCAGCAGGTGCTCGAATCGCGCAAAAACGTGCGGATCCTGACAAACCTGAAGATCAATCGGCTCCTGAAAAACGGCGACGCGCTCGCGGGCGTCGAGGTCGAAAACCGCACGACCGGGCAGAAGCGCGAGATCGCCTGCGACGGTCTCTTTGTGGCGATCGGACTGATCCCCGAAAACGAGCCGTTCAAGGAACTGCACAAGCTCAACAAATACGGCTATTTCGATACCGACGAGCAGTGCCTGACCGACACGCCGGGCGTCTACGTCGCGGGGGACTGCCGTTCGAAATTCGTGCGTCAGCTCACCACCGCCGTCGCGGACGGCGCGACCGCCGCGCTTGCCGCCTGCCGGTATATCAACGAACGGAAGTAACCGACTTCGGCGCGGCTGAACCGGGGAAAGGAGGACTATGGACTTTTTCAATGTGATCTCGCTTCTGGGCGGGCTTGCCATGTTCCTGTACGGCATGCGTCTCATGGGGGATTCCTTAAAGGAGAATTCCTCCGGAACATTGAAACGCGCCATGAGCAAGGTGACGAACAACCCTCTGAAGGCGTTTGTACTCGGCGTGCTCGTGACCGCGCTCATCCAGTCCTCGACCGCGACGATCGTGATCACCGCGGGTCTGGTGGGCGCCGGGATCCTGACGCTGCATCAATCGCTCGGCATCATCATCGGCGCGAACGTCGGCACCACGGTCACGGGTCAGATCATCCGCCTTCTGGACATCGACTCCTCCGGCTCGTCATTTCTGCGCGTGTTTCAGCCGTCCACGCTCGCCCCGATCGCGCTGATCATCGGCATTGTGCTGATCATGACGAGCTTCTTTAAAAATTCCCGGTCCATCGGCAACATTGCGATCGGCTTCGGCATCCTCTTTTCCGGTCTTCTGAACATGACCGGCGCGGTCAATACGCTTGCCGATGCGGGTGTGTTCGACAAACTCTTCGCGCGGCTCGGGGACAACCCGTTTCTGGGCTACGTCACCGGCGCGGGCGTGGCGTTCACGCTGCAGAGCTCCTCGGCGACCATCGGCATCCTGCAGGCGTTCTCGCAATCGGGGATGCTGGCGTTCAAATCCGTCTATTCGGTCATCGTCGGCGTCTACCTCGGCGACTGCGTGACCACGGCGATCGTCATCTTCATCGGTTCCAAGGCGGAGGCGCGCCGCGTGGGCGTCGTCAACATCCTGTTCAATCTCTGCAAATCGGCGCTGGTGCTGATCGTTGTGACCGTCGTGCACAAGCTGGGGCTTCTGAACGGGCTGTGGGACAAAACGGTAAACTCCGGCATCATCGCGAACACGAACACGATCTTCAACCTCTGCTGCGCGGCGGCGCTGCTGCCGATGATGGGCGTTTATGAAAAGCTGAGCCGGAAGATCGTCAGGGACAAGCCCGCGAAGGACAGCAAGTACAAGGAAGTCACCGACGGTCTGAACCCCGCCTTCTTCGGAACGCCCGCGCTTGCGCTGCAGAGCTGCTATAAGATGCTGCTCACGATCTTTGCCGCCGCGAGGACGAACATTGAAAAATCCTTCAATCTTCTTAACCGCTACGATCCCGCCATGCACAAAGAAATCCTCAAAGAGGAGGACGAGATCGACCGCATGACCGACGTTTTAAGCAAGTATATGGTCAGCTTCCTCGGGCATCTGCAGATGGAGAACCACGTTGCGATCCTGAACCAGTACTATAAAGTCGTGTCCGAGTTCGAGCGTCTGGGCGACCATGCGGTGAACATTGCAAAGCTCGCGGAATCCATGCAGAAGAACAACACGACATTTTCCGCCAAAGCCGTTTCGGAGCTGACGGTCGTTGAGACCGCGCTCGGACAGATCCTGGACGAGGCGGAGCTGACCTTCAAAAAGCGCGACGTGGAAGCCGCCGTGCGGATCGAACCGCTCGTGCAGGTGTCGGGCGATCTCATCACGGAGCTTCGCAAAAACCATCTGAAGCGCATGAGCACCGGCGAATGCAACTCCTATGCCGACACGACCTTTTCGGATCTTCTGACCGAGTATCACCGCATCGGCGACGTGTGTTCCAACGTCGGCATCGCAACGCTCGTGCGCGTAAAGCCGGAGCTGGCCGACCACGAGCATCTGTATTTCGAGCACCTGCATTCCAGCGGTGACGAGACGTTCGACGCAGCATACCGGCGCATACACAAACGCTACTTCTCGCTGCTGAATCCGCAGGAGCAGGCAGCTCCCGAAAATGACGCGGAGGACGCAAAACCGGCGGAGGACCCAGGAGAGGACCTCTCGCCGGAGAAACCCGAGCAGACGGAAGCGCCGGAAAACGACGCCCCCGAAACACCGCAAACCGGGGAACCCGCAAAGGAATAACACGATCCGCACCGACGCGCGGCTGGTCGCGCCGCCATTCCTTCTCCTTGAGGAGAAGGTTTTTTTCTTGCGTTGAGAAGGCGAAACGCCGGGGAAGGATCCTTTGGATCCGGCGAATCGGATACGGACAGCGACAGGCGGCAGGATCGTCCCGGCGATTCGGGCGGAATACGCGCGAAAACAAAAAGGAGCTGCATATTCTGCAGCTCCTGTTCGGTCGGATTCAGATGTGCGCGGGATCGCAGGAAGGCTTCTGCTTCGGGGCGATCCTGGCGCGGGCGGCGTCCAGAAATGCCTTTGCTTTATCCGGAATGCTGTCCAGTCCCTTGACGGCGCGGACGCCCTCGCAGCTTTCAAAGAACAGCGCGAGCGCGCCGGGTCCGACGTGCGCGCCGGTGACCGGCTCGTAGTCGACGAGCAGGATGTCCTTCGGGGGATGCTCGCCGTTTTTGATGAGGTCGATGAGCATATCGGCGTCCTCGCGGCATGCGGCGTGCGCGATGCCGATCGTCTGCTGTTCGGCGTTGACGACGTATTTTTCGTACTGCGACGCGAGCGCCTTCACGGAGCGCTTGCGGCTTCTGACCGTGTCGAACGCGGAGATCTGTCCGTCCTCGCCGCCCTTCAGGATCGGTTTGATGCCGAGCACGGTGCCGACGATCGCGGAGAGGTTAGAAAGCCTTCCGCCGCGGCGCAGGAACATCAGGTCGTTGACCGTAAAGACGTTGAACATGCGCTCGGACAGCAGGCGCAGGCGCTTTGCCGCCTCCTGCGCGGAAAGGTCCCCGTCGCGCATCTTTGCCGCGGCGACCGCCACAAGCCCTTCGCCGAGCGATGCGCCGCGCGTGTCGACGACCTCGATCGTGCGGTCCGGATAGCGTTCCAGGAGCATCTCCGCGCCGATCGTCGCCGACTGGCACGAACCGGAGATGCCGGAGGACATGGCGACGTAAACGACGTCCCTGCCGTCCGCAAGATACGGCTCGAAGAAGTCTGCATACTCCTGCGGATTGATCTGCGTCGTCTTGACCTCGGTGGTCTTCAGCATGGTATAGAACGCGTCTCCGTCAAAGGACGCGGTGTCAAGGCAGGTAAAGCGTTCGCCGTCGATGAAGTATGCGAACGGGATCATTTTCAGATCGTGCTCCCGCGCAAGGCTGCTCGGAAGGTTGCCGGATGTGTCGGTGATTGCGACAAACTGCATGTTTGTTCCTCCGTATGAAAGCATTTGCGGCAGGAAAGATCATTCCCCCGCCGCATCGTCGCCGTTATTATACCCGGTTTTTTCCGACACCGTCAATCTACGCCGCACTTTATTCGCCCTACCAAACGGATCCTGCGCGATAGAATCCCACAAAACGCCTCTACTCACGGTAGAATGAACGTAAAACGGCGATAACGGTTCATAATTCACGATATATAACGCAAAATGCGGAATCGGACGAAAAGGGATCCGCCGCCTTGCAAAAGCGGAGAAACGCTGATATACTGATTGCATCAGACCGAGAGAAGCGCGTGAAGCTGCCGATCCGCCGCACGTTTCCCGCAGCCGGCGGTATCTTGCGACAAGGAGAAAGGAATCATGACGGAAAGACCCGACAAAGATCTGGCGTTCATGCTGCAGTACGAGAACATCGCGTGGTACGAAGACGGCGCGGTCCGCATCCTTGACCGGCGCTGCTATCCGCGGCGCGTGGAATTCGTAACGTGCCGCACGCACGGCGAGGTCGCGCAGGCGATCACGGATATGGTGACGCAGAGCGCGGGTCCGTATCCCGCGGCGGCGATGGGAATGGCGCTTGCGGCGTACGAATGCCGCGGCAAGAGCGAAGCGGAACAGCGCGCCTTCCTGCACGCGGCGGCGCAGCGGCTTTCGAACGCGCGTCCCACCACGGCAAAGCGCATGGCGCACGTCTGTGAAACGATGCTGGAGGCGGCGGAGGATGCGTGGAAGCGCGGCGAGCCGGTCGATCTCGTAATCAGACGCCGCGCGATCGAAGCGAACAACAGCCGCTACGAAAAGATCGGCAGGATCGCGGCGCATCTTGTCGACCGGTTCCCGGACGACGGCACGATCCTGACGCAGTGCTTTGCGGAAACGATCGTCGGCATGATGCTGAAGGAAGCGAAGGCGAGAGGGAAGCGGCTGCGGATCTTCTGTCCGGAGACGCGTCCGTATTTTCAGGGCGCGAGGCTCACGGCGACCGTTTGCTGCGAGATGGGCTTTGACGTGACCGTCATCACGGACAACATGCCGGCGTTCGTGATGCAGCGCGAGCATGTGGACGTGTTCACCTCGGCGGCGGACGCGATCACGCCGGACGGCTATGTGATCAACAAGGTCGGCACGTTCCAGATCGCGATCGCGGCAAAGTATCTCGGCGTGCCGTATTACGTGACCGGGGTGCCGGACACGGTGCACCGGTCGGTCGACGATGTGAAGATCGAGTTCCGCGATCCCGCGTTCGTGTTGGAGGCGATGGGCGTCAAAACCGCGCGGGACGGCGTGAAGGGCTATTATCCGGCGTTCGATATCACGCCGCCGGAGCTTGTGACCGGGGTGGTCACCGACCGCGGCGTCTTAAGCCCGTACAGGCTTTCGGATTACGGCGCGGGCAGCGCGTACGAAGTTGTGGTGTAAGGAACGGACGGTTTTTGCCGGAACGGTCCGGGGGACAGGAATTGCGGCGCAGCCGTTAAGAAAGAGAGGAAACGAAAATGACGATAAACGTCTATGAACAGTATTTTGAAGCGGACTGCGTGGCAAACAGCATCATGCGGCACGGCGCGCTCGTCATGCTGATCGTCACGTCGGAAAACGGCACGGTGCGCTACGAGGCGGCGGTCACGTTCTTCCCGCACATCGACGAGACCGATTACGCGGTGACCTACGACGCGTACTATTCCGACGTGCTGTACGAAGCGCCGGGCAGACGCTCGAAAAAGCGCGAGGCGATGATACTGGAAACGCTGCGCGAGGACGTCGACGTGCTCTGCAGACAGGCGGGCGGCACGGTGTACTGGGACAAGCCGCTGAAGGAAGCGCGCCGGGGATGAACGCGCCTGCGCACAGGGAGGAAGCATGAACATTACGGTATATCTCGGATCGACGCCGGGCAACGATCCGGCGCTGGAACAGGCGGTGCGCGCGCTCGGCACATGGATCGGCGGAAACGGACACAACCTCGTATACGGCGGTTCGCGCTGCGGGCTCATGGGCATGCTTGCGGAAAGCGTGCTGGCGTCCGGCGGCGAGGTTTACGGTGTTGAGCCGCAGTTCTTCGTCGACGCGGGCTTTGTTTACGACGCAATCACCAGGCTGTATATCACGCAGGATATGTCCGAACGCAAGGCAAAGATGATCGAGCTCGGTGACGCGTTCATCGCGTTTCCGGGCGGCACGGGCACGCTGGAGGAGATCGCGGAGATCATGAGCAAGGTCGCTTTACGGCATCTCGATGCGCCGTGCATCCTCTATGACCTGAACGGCTATTACACCGGCATGCGCATGCTTCTGGACCGCATGCTCGAAACGGAGCTTTCCACGCCGCAAAAGCTCTCCGGCATTTTCTTTGCCGAATCTCTCGACGAGATCCGGGCGATCCTCTCCTGAATACGCACGAAAAACAGCGCCGCGGGTACGGCGCTGTTTTTTTACGGGATCAAATGTGTCATTCCGGACGTCCCGTCCGGGATCGCCCCCTGCGATCCTTTGAAGCGATTCCCGCCTCTCCCTGCGGAAAGGGTCAGTCGAGACGGATTTCGATCGGGGCGGGATCCGCCTTTGCCGCGGCGAGGAAGACGTCGACCGGCTCGAGGAAGAAGGTGAGTCCCGGCGCGGCGTAGTGCATCGGCACGACGGTTTTCGGCGCGACGCGCTTTGCGATCGCCCAGGCGGTTCTGCCGTCGACGGTGTAGACGCTGCCGACCGGAAGCATCAGCACGTCGCAGCCCTTTATCGCGGCGATCGTTTCGTCGTCCGGCATGTGTCCGAGATCGCCGCAGTGCACGAAGCGCTGTCCGTCCGCTTCGATCAGAAAGATCGTGTTCGCGCCGCGTTTTGCGCCTTTGACCTCGTCGTGGTACGTCGAAAAGCCGCGGATCGAGAATCCCGCGATCGTTTCCGGCGCAGGGGATTCCTTTACGACCGGATCGCCCGCAATGCGTTCCATGGCGCAATGGTCGTGGTGGCGGTGCGAAACGGTGACGACGTCTGCGGCGACCTGCGGCAGGTCAGGGTAGCTTCTTTCGTCCACGGGGTCGGTGACGAGCCGGTTTCCCGCGTCATCGGTGATCAGAAAGGTCGAGTGTCCGAGTCTTGTCCAACGCATAAGGAGTTCCTCCGTTCCCATAATAAAATCTTTGCCATGCGGGAAAGCCGCTGTTCGAGCGCGACGCGTTCGTTTCCGTCGTGCGTGCGCGGGGCGGCAAGAAAGCGCCGTTCGCCGTCCGGCGCGGAAAACAGGACCGCATAGAATCCGTCCAGCAGCGCCGGATCGTCCGGCGTTTTTGCGTCTGCGTGACGCGCCATTGCCCAGAGCCGCCGGGAGAAAAAGGAATCGTCCGGTTCTTCGGGAGGCGGCAGCGTGTTTGCATACGCGTCGATCGCGTCCGCCGTCAGAAAAAACAGCAGCCAGCCGTTTTCGGCGATCACATGCGAAAGAAGCGGCGCGCCGTAAAGAACGCAGTCCGAAACGCGCGCGTTGAGCGCGTCCGCCGCGGCGGACGCGTCGGCGCCGAAAAAGCTCGGAGACGCCAGATGCGCTTTTTTCGACGGTTTCAGAACCGGACGCACCCCGGTTACCCGTTCGATCCGGTCCGAAAGTGCGGTTTTGATCGCTTCACTCCACAAAATCATAAAAATATCGTATCGGATTTTTCGGAAAAAGTCAACCGGTATGGAATCGTCTGCGGCGGGAAATACTCCTTTTGAGGTGAACAACAATGCTGAAACGATTTCTTTCCGGACTGATTCTGATTGCGCTCTGCGCTTTTGCCGTTTCCGGGCTTCCGCTTCCCGCAAAAACGACGGTCGCGCCGGGCGGGGAAATTCTGCGTCTGCACGTGATCGCGGCGAGCGATTCGGACGCGGATCAGAGGACAAAGCTCGCGGTGCGCGACGCGATCCTGCCGCTGTTTTCCGAGGCGGAAAGCTATGAGGACGCGCGTGCGTTTCTGCTTTCGCACGGACGGGAGATCCAGCGGACCGCCGAGGCGGTGCTGGACGCGCGCGGACTCGATTACGGCGTGCAGCTCTCCCTGGGAACGGAGACGTTTCCGGACCGCACATACGGGGATACGCTGTTTCCCGCGGGCGAATACGACGCGCTGTGCGTGCGTCTCGGCGCGGCGCAGGGACACAACTGGTGGTGCGTACTGTTTCCGCCGCTGTGCATCGTGAGCGAAACGGGCGAGCCGGTCGATCTCGACGACATCGAGCCGGAAAGCGCGCTCTGGAACTGGATCAAATCCCTGTTCTGAGGAGGCGCTATGCGAAAATTCCGGCGGATCGGAAAGCTCCTGCTCCTTGCGCTGCTGATCACGGGAACGCTCTTTCCGCTGCTTTCGGCAGAGGCCGCGCTGCGCCGCGGATCGAGCGGCGACGACGTGCGCGCGGTGCAGAAGCGCCTGAAACAGTGGGGATACTACGACGGCGCGGTCGACGGCATTTTCGGCTATGCGACCGAGCGCGCGGTGCGTTGGTTTCAGCAGAAGAACGGGCTTGCGGTCGACGGCGTCGTCGGCGAAAAGACCGCGGCGGCGATGGGACTGAACCTCAAAAGTACGGTCTCGGCGTCGACAAAGCCCGCGTCCGGCGACGTATATCTTCTTGCGCAGTGCATCTACAGCGAATCGCGCGGCGAGCCGTATAAGGGACAGGTCGCGGTGGGCGCGGTGGTGCTGAACCGTGTGAAAAGCAGTTCGTTCCCGAATTCCGTTTCGGGAGTGATCTTTCAGAGAGGCGCGTTTTCCGCAGTCGACGACGGGCAGATCAATCTGACGCCGAACGATTCCGCTTTGAAAGCGGCGAAGGACGCCATGAACGGGTGGGATCCGACCGGCGGCTGCCTCTATTACTACAATCCCGACAAGACAAGCAACCGCTGGATCCGGAGCCGTCCCGTCGTGCTGCGGATCGGCAGGCATGTATTCTGTAAATAAATGCGAGTATCCAAGAAAATCTGGCTGTTCGGATTTCCCGCGATTCTGATGATCGGGCTCGCGGTGATGACCGTAACTTTTTTCAAACAGCGGGAAACGATCGCGTCGCAGCAGCGCGTGATCGACGCGCAGACCGAAAGCGCGTACCGTGCGCTCAGCAACGACCTGAACGATCTTTCCGTCGCGCTCAACAAGCTCGAGGCGGCGGGCACGCCCGCGAGGCTCTCGAAAGGCTTTGCGGATATCCGGCGGCTTTCCGCGGACGCTGTGCGCGCGCTGTCGCTGCTGCCGGTTTCGCAGGCGGAGGACGGCACGTTGATGCAGTTTCTGACGCGCACCGGCGACTATGCCGAAACGCTGATGGACCGCGTGCTGTCCGGGCAGATGCTTTCGGAGGAGCAGCTCCGTTCGCTTACGGATCTTCGCGCGTGCTGTTCGTCGCTGTCCGAAACGTACGACGGCGACTGCCGGGAAGGGAATTTCCCGACGCCGAAGGAGGACGGCTTCTATGCCGAGGCGGACGAGGAGAATATCACGAACTATCCGTCGCTCCTCTATGACGGTCCGTTTTCCGAGAGCAGCGAGCAGGCGGAGCCTCTGGGGCTTCCCGGGGAGACCGTGGACGAAGCGAAAGCGACGGAGATCGCAAAGGCGCTCTTTGCCGACCGGTCGCTGCATTTTGACGGCAGAACGGAGGCGGCGATCGTGACCTATGATTTTTCCGCGGACGACGACGGCGGCGAGCTGTGCCTGTCGATCACCGAACGCGGCGGGCTGCTGCTGTATTTTATGGGAACGCCCGCGGGCACGAAGAACGATCCGCCGAGCGATGAGGAGAGCGAGCGGCTGCATGCCGCGGCGAGCGCGTATCTCGAAGCGCACGGTTTCGGCAGGATGGAGCCGTCCTACGCGCAGTATTACGCGGGCACGGTCGTGCTGAACTATGCCGCCGTGCAGAGCGGGGTGATCCTCTATGCCGATCTTGTCAAGGTTTACGTCGACCGCGACACCGAAGAGGTGATCGGGCTCGACGCGACGAACTACCGCTTCCATCACCGCGAGCGCGATCTGAGCCGTCCGATCCTGACGGAGGACGACGCAAAAAGCACGCTCTCCGACGCGCTGACGCTCGAACACACCGCGCTTGCGCTGATCCCGAAATCGAACACGCGCGAGGTGCTGTGCTACGAGTTCAAGTGTACGCGCGGCGAGACGTTTTTCATCGTGTACGTCAACGCCGAATCCGGCGCGGAGGAGGAGATTTTCGAGGTCATCAACAGCGACGAGGGCGATCTCACGGTATGAAGCGGAGGCAGAAAGAACGCGTCTGTCTGCGGCTGTTTCCGTCGGCGTTCCGTAAGTGCGCGCGCAAAACAGAAAACCCTCCTTGTGTAAAGGAGGGCGGGAGCCGAACTCTGACGGGAGAATCGGAACCGAACGGCGTCTGCGCAGGAGAGACGCCGGAATCGGCGTACCCTTCCCCTGCGGGGACGGTTACAGCAGCCGGAACAGCGCAAGCACGGTCTTCGGCGGCAGCGTTTCCGCGCGGGTTTCCGGCGAGATGCCGAGCGTTTCCAACGCTT
>CAMPAN010000029.1 GCA_946631895.1 uncultured Clostridia bacterium | reverse complement strand
TCACGCGAACCAGCCCGAGCTTTGAGCCGCGCCAGTACATGCCGTGGATATAGGCGATCGCTTCTTCGTATGTCATCATTGCTTTCCTCCTTGAATGCCCTTCAATACGACCGGGTACAGCAACCGTACGATCAGGATCTGAATCACCGTCATAACCGCAACGAGCCACAGTCTCCGGATCAGCAGATATGCCCAGAATGGCATTCCGCCCGTATAACCGAGGATCTGAAACCAGAGCGTCGTCAAAAACAGCGATACGGCGATATTGACCGGAACGATCGACAGGGTTGTATTCAGCGTCAGTTTTTCTCTTTTGAAGACATAGCGGAACAGCAATCCCGGCAGGACGCCGCTGAGCACAGCGGAAAGCGCGAACATCGGGTTCCATGCATTGCCCGAATTGCTGATGAACGTGCCGATGAGGTCGGATGCGAAAGCGCACAGCCCGCCCCATACGGGACCGAGCGTGAAGGAACAAAGGTAGATCGGAATCTCGCGGAAGGTGATGCGGCTGAGATCGGGCAGATAAAACGTAAACGGATAGATGGAAAGCAGCGCAGCCAATGCCGTAAACATTGCGGCAAATGTGACCTGACGCGTTGTGATCCGACGCATATTCCCACCTCCTTTTCCAAACTCATGTATTATACAACACTCTTGCAAAAAACGCAAGAAACCGGGCAAACTTCCGTAAAAAACAGCTGCCGTTTTCATGGCGGCAGCTGTTTACCGTTCGGTTTGCATCGCGGTCCTTTCGGTCGGACCGGATCATTACTTATTCATCGTCACCCGCGTCATCGTCGTCATCGTCGTCATCGTCATCGTCGTCATCATCGTCTTCATCATATTCATCTTCTTCGTCGTCTACCGTATCGCTTGCATTGCGGCGCTTGAGCACCAGAACAATCGCAACGACACCGAGTGCAACGACCACAACGAGACCGGCGATAACACCGATGACCAACGGAAGGTTCATGCCTTCTTCGCCCTCGACCGTGCCGGTGCTGCCGCCCTGCTGCGACATGAGGATCTGCTCGGTTCCCTCGGCCTCACGGTTCGGCGCGGGCGTGGTTTCGATCACCGCCGCAGGTGCTTCCGTGGTTTCCTCGCCCGGGATCTCCGCAACCGGATCGGTTCCCGCTTCGGGCGTCGTTTCCGTATTCTGCTGATTTGTTTCAGGTGCCTGCGTTGCGGCGTTTGTGCCGTCGGAGTCTTTGGACAGCGGTATGGAGGTGACCGCGGGGCCGGGCGTTACGATGCCGCTCGGCGCGGGTTTAGCGGAATATGTGGGTAGCTTGGTGGTTACCGGAACAGGCTTGGAGGAATTGCTGGGTCTCGGCGTGGGCGTCACGGGTTTCGGTGTGTCGACCGCAGGCGTCAGCGGAGCGAAGGTTTCCTCAACGGGACCGTTTTCCGGCTTTTCCTGTCCTTCCGTAAAGATGCCGCCGACAGATACCGGCTCAATGTAATAGGTTTCCGTTTTTAAAGACGAGTCAATGCCGGTATAAGAAAGGCTGTTGAACACAAAGTCCGTCGAGCCTTCGCTCTCAATGCGGAATTCCGCCTGGAACCAGAAGCCGTTCGCTTCGACGCCGTAACCGTCGATGAACACGAACTTGAGAACGCCGTTATCTTCGATGTTGGGCGTGAACATGGACGCTTTGCCTTTCATGAACGACGTCAGATTATTTTCCTCGTCTGTCTGATTGACTGCGCCGAGTTTCACAACGTCCGGATCATATCGCATGGAGGCGGTCAGCGTGTCCAGCTTTCTGTTCTCAGGTAAATTTGCGTACAGATAGAAGTTGACCTTGACCACGTCTCCGACCGCGCCGGTCACCTTTTCCGAAGTGATCAGAAGCTCGCCGAGCTTAGCTTCCGCAGCGGCGGTCGTTACCGGAAAAATCGGCATCGCGCAAATCAGCAGCAGCGCAACGATAACCGCAACTAAACGTTTCATATATGTTCCTCCTGCAATAAGTCTGAACTGTTACAAACCGCGTTGCACGCGTATGTCGAATAAATGGCATTGCATGAACCCGCTTTATAATTATAGTACATAAATGTCGATTCGTCAAATCCTTATTGACAAAACATTTGAATTTCCTTATTATAGATAAGAACTGTTTTCGATGCAGACGGACCGTTTTGCTCCGTCAAGAAAGTATCCGGAGGACATCTATGCAGATTTACAATACCATGACCCGCAAAAAGGAACCGCTTGTCCCGATCCGGGAAGGCGAGATCTCCATGTACGTTTGCGGTCCGACCGTCTATGACTTCTTTCACATCGGCAACGCGCGACCGTTCGTCGTGTTCGACACGATGCGCCGGTATCTGGAATACCGCGGCTACAAGGTCAAGTACGTCCAGAACTTCACCGACATCGACGACAAGATGATCAACCGCGCCAACAAAGAAGGCACGACCGTGAAAGAGCTCGGCGACCGCTTTATCAAGGAATACTATCAGGATGCGGACGCGCTTGGCATCGAACGCGCAACGGTTAATCCGCGCGCGACGGAGCACATCGGCGAAATCATCAAGCTCGTCAAAAAGCTGATCGAGAAGGGACACGCCTACGCCACCGAAAACGGCGACGTGTACTTCTCCGTCCGCAGCTTCCCCGGCTACGGCAAGCTGAAGGGACAGGACATCGACGATATGGAAAACGGCGCGCGCATCTCCCCCACCGAGCAGAAGCGCGATCCTTTGGACTTTGCGCTCTGGAAGGGTGAAAAGCCCGGCGAACCGAGCTGGCCTTCCCCGTGGGGCAAGGGCCGTCCCGGCTGGCACGTGGAGTGCTCCGCAATGAGCATGAAATATCTCGGCGAGACCTTCGATATTCACGGCGGCGGCATGGACCTCATCTTCCCGCATCACGAGAACGAGATCGCGCAGAGCGAAGGCGCAACCGGCAAGCCGTTCGTCCATTACTGGATGCACAACGGCTATATCAACATCGACAACCAGAAGATGAGTAAATCTCTGGGCAATTTCTTCACCGTGCGCGACATCGCAAAGGAGTATGATCTCGAGGCGGTCCGCATGTTCCTGCTCACCGCGAACTACCGCAACCCGGTCAATTTCTCCCGCGAGCTGATGGATCAGACCGTGACGAGCCTGAACCGTCTCTACACCGCGCGCGACCGGCTCTTCGACACGGCGATCGACGAGAGCGCCGACGATTCCGGCGTCGCTGCCGAGCTCGACGGCTTCCGCGACCGGTTCAACGAGGCGATGGACGACGACCTCAATACGGCGGACGCTCTGGGCGTGCTGTTCGACTTTGCCCGCTGGATCAACATCTTTGCGACCGGCGCGCACACGAAAGCCGCGATCGAGGCGGTCAAGGCGCGTTATGCCGAGCTGAACGGCGTTTTAGGGCTGGTCGTCAAGGAAAAGAAGGAAGACTTCCCCGCCGAAGCAACAGCGCTTTTAGAGGCGCGTAAGGAAGCGAAAAAGGCAAAGGACTGGGCAAAAGCCGACGCGATCCGCGAAGAACTCAGAACCATGGGCTTTGCCGTGGAAGACACCAAGGACGGCGCAAAGCTGAAACGGCTTTGATTTCATAACAAGGATAATTCGTAAAGGAGCACAACAATGTTAGGTATTCTGTTTCCGATTCTTCTGCTCGCAATGGGCGTCTACGTACTGTACGGCGCGATCAAGGGCGAAGGCAGACTCTTCACGCTTGAAAACTTCAAGGACGATTCCAAGGACAAAGCGAAAAAGTATATGCGCATCATCTACTTTGTGCTTGCGGCGATCATGCTGTTCATGGCAATCGTCAACGGCGCGCAGACCCTTCTGTACAGCAATAAGCTGACGTACTATAAGGTGACCGATGCATATAAGGACAATTTCTCCGACGTTCTGGATAACGGGACGCTGACCTACACGGCAACCGAAACGAACAACAGCGGCATGTCCTGCATGAGCAGCGGAACCTCCGTTGAAAAAGTCGGATCGGTAGACAATGAAGCCATGGAGCTGGCAGAAATTTCCGCTTTCATCAACAAGGCATACGACGCCTATAAGGATGATACCGAGAAGTTCCCGCGCGTCAGCGGCGGTCTGATGAGCTGCGGCGGAACCACGGTGGACTATTCCAAATACTATGCGCAGACGGATCTCGTCGACGACGCGGGCAATCCCGTTTACGCTTCGACCGACGCCGAGAAAGCGAAAGGTCACAGAGTCTATCTGTCCGCGTTCGGCAATGAACGTTCCGATTTGAACAGCGGTTCGTTTATTTCGAAGCTGTACGGCGCATGCAGCCAGAAGCTGCTGGCGATCCTGAATTACATCCTTCTCGGACTTGCGGTTTTGGGACTTGCCGGGCTGTTCCTGATCACACGCAAGTATACGGACAAGGAAAAGCTGCAGAAGGCAAGACAGCAGCAAGTTCGCCCCGCCATGCCTTCGGACGCGTTCAACTTTGACGACGAGCCCAAAGAAGAACCCAAGAAATAACTGACCGAATCAATCAATTACGGCTGCCGGGTGTTCCGACAGCCGTAATTCTTTTTACAGATGCATCATCCGCTGTGTTTTCTGGATGACCTTTTTCCCGTCCCGCTTCATCCGGCGCGGGATATCCGGGTACAGCGTACACATCGCGGTTGCGGCAGCCGCCGCGCCGACCGCCATACCGATTCCGAGCATTGCCATTCGCATGCGATCACCTCACTTTTTTGCCGTTAGTATGTGCCGCATGCGTCTGATTATTCGTCGCCTTTCGCAAACAAAAAGTCGGCTGAAATCCGATTTCAACCGACTGTTTTGATTATTCCGCTTTCGGCGCTTCCTCTTTTTGCTTGTTTTCTTTTTTTGCGCGATAGTCCGCGATTGCCGCCTGCACCGCTTCCTGCGCAAGCACCGAGCAGTGGATCTTCACGGGCGGAAGTCCTTCGAGCGCTTCCACAACCGCTTCGTTCGTCAGCTGTTCGACCTCCGCAAGCGGCTTGCCCTTGATGAGCTCGGTCGCCATCGAGCTGGTCGCGATCGCCGCGCCGCAGCCGAAGGTCTTGAACTTCACGTCCTCGACGATCTCGTCGTCGTTGATCTTCAGAAACATCTGCATGATGTCGCCGCACTTTGCGTTGCCGACGGTGCCGACGCCGGACGCGTCCGGGATCTCACCGACGTTTCTGGGGTGCTGAAAATGATCCAAAACTTTTTCCGAATACTGCATTACTGTACGCCTCCTTTGGGATAAATCGGTGACATGTCTCTGAGCCGCTGCACGATCGGGGGCAGGATCTCAAGCACATAGTCGATCTCTTCTTCGGTTGTAAATTCCGAAAGCGTCATACGGAGCGAGCCGTTCGCTTCCTCATGCGAAATGCCCATTGCAAGCAGCACATGGGACGGATCGAGTGAACCGGACGTGCATGCCGAGCCGGACGACGCCGCAACGCCCTGGAGATCGAGCATCAGCAGGATGCTTTCGCTTTCGATGTAGCGGATGCCGAAATTGACGTTGTTCGGAAGCCGCTGCGTGCGGTGACCGTTCAGATGCACGGTCTTGATCCTCTCCTCCACACCCGCGATCAGTCTGTCGCGCAATGCGGTCATCTTCTTCATGTTCGCATCGAGGTTTTCAGTCTGAATCTCCAGCGCTTTCGCAAGACCCACGATGCCGGGAACGTTCTCCGTGCCCGCACGTTTCTTGTTCTCCTGTCCGCCGCCAGTGATCATCGCCGGGACGCGGACGCCCTTTCGGATGTAGACCGCGCCGACGCCCTTGGGTCCGTGGAACTTGTGCGCCGTGAGCGTCAGAAGGTCAATGTTCATGTCCTGTACGTCCATCGGGATGTGCCCGATCGCCTGCACCGCGTCGGTGTGGAACAGCACGCCGGCTTCCCGGCAGAACGCGCCGATCTCCTTGATCGGCTCAATGGTGCCGACCTCGTTATTCGCCGTCATGACGGACACGAGGATCGTGTCGGGACGGATTGCCGCGCGCACCGCTTCGGGATCGACGAGACCGTTTTCGTCGACGTCCAGATAGGTGACCGTCGCAAGTCCCTTATCCTCGAGTTCCTGCAGCGTATGCAGAATCGCGTGGTGCTCAATCTTCGAGGTGATGATGTGATTGCCCTTTTTGCGATACGCCTGCGCCACGCCGCGCAGAATCATGTTGTCGCCCTCGCTGCCGCCGCCGGTGAAATAGATCTCACTCGGATTCGCCGCGTTCAGGCACTTTGCAACGGTGCGCCTCGCATCATCCAGCCCCTTGTGCGCGTCGCGCGCGAAGCTGTGGAAGCTCGACGGATTGCCGTAAAACTCCGTGTAGTACGGGATCATCGCCTCGATGACCTCGGGCAGGACCTTGGTGGTCGCTGCATTGTCAAGATAAACGTGCATGTTCGATCCTCTTTTTCTGTTCGATATGATCTTCGGTCAGTTCTCCGATAGTGGTTTCCTCCAGAACGGCGTTGATACGGCTCTGCAGTTTCAGAAAGAGCGGACGCGCCGAGCAGGTGCAGGCGTTTTCACAGACGTTCGCGCCGCTGCCCACGCAGTCGACGACGTCCGTGCTGCCCTCGAGCGCGCGCAGCACCTCCAACACGCTGATCCGGACCGGTTCGCGTGTGAGCAGATACCCGCCGCTTTTGCCGCGCGCCGTCTTCACGATCCCCGCCTTTTTCAGCGAACGCATGAGCTGCTCGAGATACGCCTCCGAAATGCCCTGCTCCGTCGCCACAGCCGCAAGCGATACGGGACCTTCCCCGTAACGCGCCGCAAGCTCGACGACCGCTCGCAATCCGTATGTGCCTTTTGTCGAAAACTTCATCTTAAAACCCTACCGTTTCACTCGGCTTTTATCATAAATGCATCCTTTCCAAAAGTCAAGCGTTTTACTCGCCTTTTGACAATATACTTTTTCGTGACAATCGGTCCGGTCTATGGTAAGATAAAGAAAACATGCAAGCGAGGACACGATCGGTGATCAAAACGATTCTTTGGGACGTCGACGAGACGCTTCTGGACTTCGGCGCGGCGCAGCGCGCGGCGCTGATTACGCTGTTTTCGGAATTCGGACTCGGTCCGTGCACTGACGCGATGGTCGACCGCTACGACGCGATCAATCACATCTACTGGGGGCGGCTCGAACGCGGTGAGATCACAAAGCCCGAGGTGCTGATCGGCAGATTCGAGCAGTTCTTTTCGGAGTACGGCATCGATCCCGCCGTTTCCGTGCCGTTCAACGACCGGTATCAGCTCTGCCTCGGGGACACGATCGTGTGCCGGGACGACTGTCTTGCGCTTCTCGATTTTCTGAAAGGCAAGGTCCGACAGTACGTTGTTTCAAACGGCACGGTCATTGCGCAGACAAAAAAGCTCGACCGGTCCGGCATCGGCAGACGCATGGACGGCGTGTTTCTGTCGGAAGCGCTCGGCGCGGAAAAGCCGAGCCCGGCGTTTTTCGAGAAGGTTTTCGACGCGATCGGACCGACGGATCGCAGCGAGGTCATGATCGTCGGCGATTCGCTGACCAGCGACATGCAGGGTGGCATGAACGCAGGGATCGTGACCTGCTGGTACAATCGAAAGGGAAACCCCGTTCCGGAAGGATACCGGATCGACCACACGATCAAAAACCTATGGGAGCTGCTTCCGCTGCTCGGATATGCAAAAGAGGCGTTATGATCGGGATCGAAGAAATCAAGCCGAAGGAGCTTCCCGCATTCTGGGACGCGCATATCCGCTATCTCGTTGACGACGGGATCATCTCGGACGGGGAGGACGTCGAATATTTTTCCGGAGACGAATATCGCGGGATCATCGAGGCGCACATGCAGCGGGACCGCGATACGCATCATGTCGTGTACTTTCGGGAGAACGGAACGCGCATCGGCGCGGCTTCATACTGCACCTACGAAAGCGAGGACGGCAAATGCTTCCTCCTCGATTTCTGGGTCTTCCCCTCCTTCCGCGGAAACGGCACGGGGCGCCGCTGCTTTAAAGCGCTGGAGCAATACACGAAAGCGGACGGCGCGATCTATTATGAGATCAACAGCGAAAAGCCGGAATCCGTTCGGTTCTGGAAATCGCTCGGCTTCACGGAAAACGGCGTCGACGAATACGGTATGCCGCTGTTCATCCGTCGGTAATCGGAGGTTTGTATGATACGGATCGTTTGCAACGCGGAAGAAAAGCGCAGGATCGCGCGGTTGATCCTCGAAGCGCTGACCGATTGGTTCGGCATTCCCGAAGCGCGGGAGACCTATATCGGGGAAAGCGCGGATGAGATCATGGTTGCATCCTTTGATAACGACGCGCCGAACGGGTTTCTGTGTCTCAAAGAAACCGGCAGGGATACCGCCGAGCTTGCGGTCTTGGGCGTTCTTCCGGAATACCATCGGAAAGGGATCGGCACAAAGCTCTTTGAAGCCACGAAGGAGATCGCCGTGGAACACGGCTACTCCTTTTTGCAGGTGAAAACCGTGCAGATGGGCAAATACGAGGAATACGACCGCACGAACCGGTTCTATCTTGCCCTCGGATTCAAAGAATTTGAGGTGATTCCGACGCTGTGGGACGAATGCAATCCCTGTCAGATCTATGTGATGTCGCTGAAATAAGGAGAGTGTCATGAAGATCCACATCATCGGCGGTCCGGGCAGCGGCAAGACCACGCTTGCGAAACAACTTTCCGAAGAGCTTCAGATCCCGCATTGCGACCTTGACGATCTCCAATGGGACAACGGCGCCGGCTACGGCACGAAACGCGACCCGAGCGAGCGCGACGCGCTTTTGGAGCAGCTCTTATCCGAGGATGATTGGATCATCGAAGGCGTCTACTACGCATGGTGCAAACGCTGTTTTGCGGATGCGGACCGGATCTGTCTTCTGGAGGTCCCCCGCCGCGTATACCGGCGCAGGATCATCCGGCGGTTCATTCGCAGAAAGCTCGGTCTGGAGTCCGGCAAGCGGGAAACGCTGAAATCGCTCTCTGCGCTTTTGCAATGGGCGGACAAATACGAGCGGGTCAATCTCGCGGAGATCAAAAAGATCCTCAGCGCATACCCGGACAAGGTGATCGAAAGAGAGCGATAACGCCTGCAGATAATCGCCGCAAGAAAAACAGTCTCAGTGTCTAAGAAAGGAGAACGAAATGCGGGAATGCATAAACGATCCGTTCTATGAATTGATCAAAAAGCACGATCGGTGCGTTGTCAGCTACTGCATCATGGAAAGCGGCGCGCCGCATCGAGGCGAGCCGTCGCACCGGGACGCGGTGCTGTATGCAATGTTGAAGATGATCGAGCGAAGCATTGAGGAGGACCTTGAAGCGGAAGCGAAATGGAACGTTCCCATGCCGCTGTTCCCATGGACGCTCGATATCGCAAAGGCGGAAGCCGCGCCGATCAATCCCGCCGCGTTTATGTTTGTGCCGAAGATCCTGCGCACGGACCGGAACGGAGTGGTGTTCTATGACTCCGACTGGACGCCGAATGATGAGAATTGCGGCGGTCGTATCCCGTATTGGTACGCCTTTCTGGAGCCGCCGCACGGAACGCATGACACACCGGATGATCTGCGCGAAATCAACGCCGCACTGTTTCCGCAAGGCGCCGATGCGCTTGAAGTGTATGAATGGACCACGAACTGGTCGAACTATTTCGACGCAGGTCACGAATGGTGGGGCGCTTCGTGCTGGACTGTGTACGATTTACATTTGGACCGCTATGTTGCGTTGTTTGCTTCCGCAACGGATTGATCGGAGTAATATATGCAGATCATTATCAGAAAAATGGAAAACGATCCGGAGATCCGCGGAAAGGCGCACGTGCATTGGTCCTGTTGGCATGATGCGTACGCCGGGATCGTCAGCGCGGGGTATCTGGAAAAGCTGACGCTTGAAAAATGCGAACAGATGGCGTTCCAATGGCGGGACAACATTCTGATTGCAAAGGACGGCGAGCGCGTCGTGGGCTTTGCGGGGTACGGCGAAGCGGCGCCGGACACCGGCGAGCTCTTTGCGCTGTATGTTCTGAAGGAATACTGGGGAACCGGCGTCGCGCAGCTGCTGATGCGCGCAGCGGTGGAGCGACTTTCCGCATACCCGAAGATCGGTCTCTGGGTATTGAAAGATAACCCGCGCGCGATCCGCTTCTATGAAAAAAGCGGCTTTGCGGCGACCGGCGAAGAAAAGCATCTTCCCTCCGTCGGGGCGACGGAAATCCGGATGATCTGTATGAGGTGACGATATGACGGCAAAGCTCTTTGTTCAGGCGATCGGGAAATTCCTGTTCGGTCTCGTTCTTGTCGGGCTTCTCCTGTTTCTGCCCGCGTGGTCTCTGAAGTACTGGAACGGATGGCTGTTTCTCGGCATTTTGTTTGTGCCGATGTTTATCGCCGGGATCGTGATGATGTTTAAAAACCCGGAGCTTCTCAGGAAGCGTCTGAACGCCAAGGAAGAAGAACAGGAACAGAAGACGGTGATCGCACTGTCCGGGCTCATGTTCCTTGCCGCATTCATCGTTGCCGGGCTGAACTTCCGCTTTCAATGGATCGTGCTGCCCGCGTGGGCGGTTTGGATCGGCGTCGGCGTCTTCCTTGCCGCGTATCTCATGTATGCGGAGGTCCTGCGGGAAAACACCTATCTTTCGCGGACAGTCGAGGTGCAGGAGAACCAGAAGGTCATCGACACCGGGCTCTACGGGATCGTGCGGCATCCGATGTACAGCGTCACGCTGTTTCTGTTCCTGTCCATGGGGATCGTGCTCGGCTCGCCGATCTCGGTCGCGATCCTGCTCCTGTATATCCCGATCATTGCGCTGCGTATGAAAAACGAGGAACAGGTGCTCGAGGAAGGACTTGCGGGCTACAAAGAATACAAGACGCGCGTGAAGTATAAGGTGATTCCGTTTATCTGGTAAACGCTTGACAAGTGCTCTGCAACCATGTAATATAATTATAGAGATCGTTGAGGGCTTTGCTCTTCACCGCAGCATGTAGAGTCTGCGGGGCGGTCTTTTTCTATTTCCTTTACAGAACTAATCAATAGAAACGGGAGAGGCATTTGCCGCCCTCATCTCTTGTTGTTAAAGCAGACAATAGGTCGTAGTCAGCAGTATAGAATAGCATAAGCACGTTGCAGACGCACGAACAAATGTATCGAAGGACGTGCATTCACATAAATCCGTCAAATTCAGCGACATGCGCGGTGAATTTGACACCTTGCATCTTTCGCCGCTCGTATCATCCGGAGGATGATAGGCGAAAGATGAAAACCAATCTGTTGAAAACGCAGTTTTTCAACAGATTGAAATGGGAGAGGCGCTTGCCTCCCCCGTTTTTTGTTTTGGTTCAGTTCAGGTCCAAGAGGATCGCGCGGCACGGCGCGCCGTCGGTCTCGCCGAGGTTCAGCGGCGCGCAGTTCAAAAGATACGCGCCGTCCGGCACCGCCGAAAGGCGAACGCCCTCCAGAAGCACGACCTCCGCGGAAAGCAATGCAAGATGCACCGCCATCGGCGCGTCCATGGGTCCCACGGTCTGCGACTCGTTGCCGACGAGGTCGATCCCTGCTTCTGCAAACACCTGCGCCGCTTCCAGCGTGACCGTTGCGTTTCCCCGGATCAGGATGCGGCGTTCCGCGCAGGGGCATGCTCTTGCCGCCGTTTCAAGCAGCGCCCTTGCCTCCTTTGCGCCGATATCGCCTTCCATCGTGCCCACATATGCGGGTCCGACGAACTTTGTAAGCGCAACGGAACCGACGCCCTTGCCGTCCTTCAAAAAGTGCAGCGGCGCGTCGACGTGCGTGCCGTTGTGCGCGCACATCGAGAACGCGGTAAGATTGCACACTTCCCCGTCCTCCAACCGCGAGAGCATCGTCTTTTCCGGGCTCGGATCGCCCGGGTAGATTGCGCAGCCGAACACCGGCTGTGAAATATCGTAGATCATATCATCCTCGCTTTTCTTACGGTCGATTGCCGACAGGCTTCAGTTCCACAACAACCAGTTCCGGACGGTTCCAGATGCGCGGCACATGTCGGATCGCCTCGTGCGAAAGCCCGCGGCTTACGATCATCACGACGTTGTCAACCCGGTATTCCCCGCCCGCATACTTCGGGAACCACCGTTCGCCCGACGAGAACAGACCGTTCACAAGTCCCGGGATCCGGACCTGCCCGCCGTGCGCGTGTCCCGACACGACCAGATCGAATCCGTACTGCGCGTAGGTTTCGATCAGTTCCGGACGATGCGCAAGCAGAACCGTGTAATGTCCATCCTCCGCGGCGTCCTTTGCCGATTGCAGCTGTTCCGCCGTTATCGCTTCCCTTGCCGCTTTCCGCTGTTCCACTGCAGTCTCGTCCAGTCCGATTTCCGCGCACGCCGGGTCCGCGATCCCGCAGAGATTCAGCGTCGTTTGCCTGACCGAGACCGTTTCGCAGGTCCCGTGAAGGATCGGAATGCCGAGCGTGCGGACGGCGCCGAACAGCGCTTCGGGATCCTCGTGCCAATACTCGTGATTGCCGGAAACATAGAAGCACCGATAGCGTTCGGAAACGTACTTTAAGACCGTCATCGTGTTGTCATTCAGAAGATCGTCATCGAAGATGTCGCCGCAAAGCAGCACAAGATCCGGCGTCTGCGCGTCGATCGCGTCCAGCAGCGTCTTCTGTCCCTCGCCGTACCTGCATGAATGCAGATCGGTGATCAGCACAATTTTGACCGGCGTTTCGATCCGCGCGTCCGAAACCGTATAGGAAACAACGCGCAGCCGCGTATCCAATGCCGACAGGGTCAGCAAAAGCAGTGCGGCTGCGACGATTGCGATGATGACGATTCTCCGTTTCCTACGCATTGCGCGGTTTACAGAGCCTGTTCGATAAACTGCGCGATCAGCGCCTTCGGGCGCGCGCCCGCGCTCTGATCGAGCACGTCGCCGTCCTTGAACAGAACGAGATTCGGGATCGAGCTGACACGGTACTTTTCGCAGAGCTCCGGCTGTTCGTCGACGTTGACCTTCATGAATGCGACCTTGCCTTCGTATTCGTCCGCAAGCTGCTCAATAAACGGGCTGACCATGCGGCACGGACCGCACCACGTCGCCCAGAAATCGACCAGAACGGGAAGCTCGCCGTTGATGACTTCGTTGAAGTTTTCCTTTGTGCCTGTGATGATTGCCATAGCTGTTCTCCTTTCAGGGTTCTGCTTTCATTCTTCCTCGGGAACGACCACGATATGCAGTTCTTCAAGCTGCTTTGCGTCGACCGGATCCGGCGCGTTCGTCAGCGGGCAGGATGCGTTCTGCACCTTCGGGAACGCGATGACGTCGCGGATCGACTGCGCGCCGCAGATCAGCATGGTCACGCGGTCGAGCCCGTATGCCAGTCCGCCGTGCGGCGGCGTGCCGTACTTCAATGCCTCCAGGAGGAACTTGAACCGCGCCTCCGCCTGTTCTTTACTAAGTCCGATTACCTCGAACATCTTTGCCTGCAGTTCGGTCGAATGGATACGGATCGAGCCGCCGCCGATCTCGTTGCCGTTCAGCACGATATCGTACGCCTTGGCGCGGACCTTGCCGGGATCGGTGTCGAGTAACGGCAGGTCCTCGTCCATCGGGCTCGTGAACGGGTGGTGCATCGCCACGAAGCGGTTCTCCTCCTCGCTCCACTCCAGGAGCGGGAATTCGACGACCCACAGGAGGTTGAACTTCTTCGGGTCGATGAGTCCCAGCTTGTCGCCGAGCTTCAGACGCAGCGCGCCGAGCGCCGCCCAGACGACCGGGTTTTTGTCCGCAACGATGAACATGACGTCGCCGGGCTCGAAGTCTGCCTTCGCCTTGATCGCTTCAAGCTCTTCCTCGGTGAGGAACTTCGCGATCGGGGACTGCAGACCTTCGGGCTTCCAGTTCATCCACGCAAGGCCCTTCGCCTTATAGGTCTTGACAAACTCGCCGAGCGCGTCGATCTCCTTGCGGCTAAAATGCGCCGTCGCGCCCTTTGCAACGATGCAGCGGACGCTGCCGCCGCTTTCAAGCGCGTTTTTGAACACGGAGAAGCCGCAGTTACGGACGCATTCGGACAGGTCCTTAAGTTCCATACCGAAGCGCGTATCGGGCTTATCGGAGCCGTAACGGTCCATGGCGTCCTGCCACGTGATGCGCGGCAGCGGAAGCTGTACGTCGAAGTCCAGCGTTTCCTTGAACAGACGCTTAATGAAGCCCTCGTTCATCGCCATGACGTCGTCCGCTTCGACAAACGACATCTCAAGGTCGATCTGCGTGAAGTCCGGCTGACGGTCCGCGCGAAGGTCCTCGTCGCGGAAGCAGCGGGCAATCTGCATGTAGCGGTCAAAGCCCGAAAGCATGAGAAGCTGCTTAAAGAGCTGCGGGCTCTGCGGCAGCGCATAGAAGCTGCCCGGATGGACGCGGCTCGGCACGAGATAGTCGCGCGCGCCTTCCGGCGTGCTCTTGGTGAGCATCGGCGTTTCAATCTCCAGGAAGCCGTTTTCCGCAAAGTATTCGTGCGTGATGCGCGTGATCTCGTTGCGCATCATGAGGTTGCGCTGCATGCACGGACGGCGAAGGTCCAGATAGCGGTACTTCAAGCGCAGAAGCTCGCCGGCGTTGCAGTCGTCGCTCGTGTCGATCGGCGGCGTTTCGGCGGTGCTCAGGATCTTGAACTCCTTGACCCGCACTTCGACCTCGCCGGTCTTCATGTTCGGGTTGATCATGTTGCCGGTGCGCGCTTCCAGAACGCCCTTGACGGCAAGCACGTATTCGGAACGGATCGTACTTGCGCGATCGAAATCCTCTTTGCTGAGCGTCGACGAGTCAAACACGATCTGCATCAATCCCGTACGGTCGCGTAATTGCACAAAGATCAGCGCGCCGAGGTCGCGGCGAACGTTCGTCCACCCCATCAGCGTCACTTCCTTGCCGACGTCTTCCTTACCGAGCGCCGTGCAGTAGCACGTACGCTTCCATCCGCTTAAAAAATCTCCCATGGTTTTAACCCCTCTCAATCGAATTTGCAATGCTGTCCGCATCGAGTGTGACCAGCATAGATTCGCCGTTCGTCATGGATTTCAGATTTGCGGCGTTGTTGTTTATTTCATCGTCGCCGATGACCAGCGTATACAGCGCGCCGGTCTTGTCGGCATATTTCATCTGTGCCTTGACGCTGCGGTCCATCAGGTCGAGATCGACCGAGATGCCGCGCGCTCTCAGCGCTCGTGCGAGCGTATAGCACTTGTCCTTGGCTTCCCTGCCGAGACCGATCAGCATCACGTCATACCGCACGGGCTTTTTGATCTCGATGCCGAGATTGTCCATGATGAGCAGCAGGCGTTCCATGCCGAGGCCGAAGCCGACCGCAGGCATATCGGGACCGCCGAGTTCCTTGATCAGCCCGTCGTATCGACCGCCGCCGCAGAGCGTTCCCTGCGCGCCGGACATGCCGGAGACGATCTCAAATACGGTCTTGGTGTAATAATCGAGTCCGCGCACCAGCATCGGGTCGATCTCGTAGCGGATCCCCGCAAGGT
>CAMPAN010000028.1 GCA_946631895.1 uncultured Clostridia bacterium | reverse complement strand
TCGTGATGTCCTTCGCCTGTCCGAAGACCTCGAAGCGCACGCGCCGCGCGGGCACATCGAGCTTTTTGATCTCCTCGCGCAGGAACTTGTACATGACCTGCGGACCGCAGATGAAATAGGACGTATCGCCCTTCGTGTACTTTTTGATCAGCTCCGCGGAAAGGAAGCCGCGCTCGCCGGTCCAGCCGGGTTCGTCGCCGGACAGCACGTTGACGACGTGCACGCGATCGCTTTCCAGCGCCGCAAGCTCGTCCTTTAAGATGATGTCGTTCGACGCCACCGAGCCGTACAGGATCGTCAGCTCCGCGTCCATCGTGCCGTTTGCAATCTCCTTTGCCATGGACGCGAACGGCGTGATGCCGACGCCGCCCGCCAGCGCCATGATGTGATGCGCGTCGCGAAGCGGCTCGTAATAGAACTGCCCGAGCCCGATGTTGCCCTTCAGAACGGTCCCGACGGTCAGCCCGTCGTTGACGAAATCGGCGATGAAGCCGTCGCCCTTGCTCCTGCGGACGGTGATCTCGATATAGCCCGGATCCTTTCGCGCTTCAAACGGCGCGGAGGAAATGGAATACGGACGGGAAATGATCTTGCCGTCGATCCCGAACTCGAGCGAAACGAACTGCCCCGCATAGAACGGGGGCAGCTTGCCGCCGCCCATCTTTTCAAAGCGGACGGTCTTTGCCGTCGGGCTTGCGGTGCGGATCTCTTTGACGACGAGATCGAGCTTGCCGGGGTGCCACTCCCTTGCGACATTGCCGATCGGGTCGACAGTCTCAGGCGTTTCGGAAGCGGTTTCGAATGCGTTGAGACGCGCTTTGGTGACGCGCGACGCGCCGCCGACGTCCTTCAAAAATCCCTTGACTTTCATTTTGCCGCCTCCTTCTTCTTCATATCGTCCAGCACGTTCTTTGCTGCCTTTCTGCCGTTGGTGACTGCCGGTCCCATGCCGTCGCCGGAGATCTGGTGCGCGCCTGCGAACTCCAGTCCTTCGATAAACTTTTCATGCTCAGCGGTCTGCAGTCTTGCGACGATGTGATCTTCCATCGTGTGCGCGTAGCCGTAGATGCAGCCGTTCCACATGCCGGTGTAATGCGCGACGGTCATCGGCGTTTCGATGACGATCTCCAGCACGTGATCGAGAAGATTCACGCCGAAATACTTACTCATATCGTCGATCATCTGCTTGGCGACCTCGTGCTTCACGCGGTCGTAATCGTCGGCGGAAACCGTCTTCCAGCCGTCCACGCGCGGCAGCGTCGTGATCGAGAACGAGCAGGTCCCCGCGGGCGTCGCGTCCGGATTCGCGTAGTTATGGCAGATGCAGGTCAGATAGCGGTACGGTCCGAGCCCTGCGAGGTCCTTGTACAGTTCTTCGGTGTCCATCGTGTCGCCGCGGAAGATGCTGTAATCACGGATGCCCAACTCCTCGGCGGGCTTGTCAAGGATCATGATGACCGAGAACGCGGTGAGGCTCAGGCGTCTGCCGTTGACCATCTTGATCGCCTTCTTCGGCACCTCGGAAAGCGGTTCGATCATCGAGGTATAGACCTTGTTCGGATATGCAGCACTGATCACGTAATCCGCGTGGATCTCGTCGCCGCGCGCGGTGCGCACGCCATAGACCTTACCGTCACGAACGAGGATCTTTTCGACGTGCTGTCTGTACTCAATCTGCACGCCCATCTGTTCGGCGCGCTCCGCCATCTTGAGGCTCATCTCGTGGCTGAACTTATGCGGAATATAGGAGCCGTAGCCGATGTAGTCCGCCATCAGCACCGAGAAGATCGTAAACGGAAGCGTTTTGAAACCGGTGCCGACGTAGATCCAGTACGGCGCCAGAAGGTCCTGCGCCTTTTGCGGAAGATCGAACGTGTCGATGACCTCCTGCGTGGAGTAGCCCGCGGTCTTGACGAACGCTTCGTGCTTTAAGAGCATCTGCACCTTGCTCATCGGATGGATCGAAAGCTCGTTGACCGAGTCGAACACCGTGTGACAGAGGTTCAGTAGCTTCAGCACCTTTTCATAGGTGCCGGGAACGGCGGCGTCCACTTCCCTCGCGAACGTCTCGAGCCCCGGATGGAGCGTCACCTCGAGACCCGGCAGCGAAGCGTGATACGCCTCGGGCACCTTGAGCCAGTCGATCTTCACGCCCATGTCCTCTAAGAATTTGCCGACCTTCAGGCGGTTGCCCTCGGGACCGATGCTCATCATCTCGTGCAGCGCGGCTTCGATCTCGATGCCGCCGCGGACGAAACTCGTCGCAATGCCGCCGGGCAGATTGTGACGCTCAAGCACCAGGACGTCCTTGCCCTTCTCGGCAAGCATCAGCGCCGACGAAAGCCCTGCAAGCGCGCCGCCGATGACGATGACGTCATAATGATCTTTGTAGAATTTCATAATCTTCTCCTTACGCAAAGATGAGGGAGCGGCTTGCGCTCCCTCCGTTGATCCTTCTCAGAAGAACCGTTCGACGAGTTCGCGGGAGTATTCCGCGGTCTCATCCATGTCGCCGAAGCTCATGATTTCGCCGGCATAGAACGTGTCGTACTTGTCCTGCATTGCCTCGACCTTCTCGTACCAGCCTGCCGCATAGTCCTTCGAGAAGACATGCGGGAAGTAGTAAACGCTCCACTCGTTAACTACGTTGCTTGCCGGGTTCTTCATGATCTTGAGGTCATCGAGAACCATCTTCTTGCATTCGTCGTACGGGATCTCTTTGGTGTCCTTATGCTTTCTCAAAGCATAGGTGGTGATGACCTGATCCTTCGTATCCTTCCAGCGGCGATAGTACACCATCAGGTGACCGAGACGTTCCTTCTGCATGTTCTCGAACACGTAGTAGGAGATTTCCGGATGATCCTCGGGCTTCGTCTCGACGGCGAGCACGTCATAGCGCTCGTAATCGATCTTGCTGAAGAGTTCCTTTTCGTCCTCGCGGGCGTCGAAGTAATCGACCATGCCGATCTGACCGTCTGCGCGCTTGTTCGGGATGTACAGCGGCGCGGTGACGATGATCTTATCGTACTCTTCGACCTTGCCGTTAACCGTGACGAAGACCTTGCCGTCCTTACGCTCGACCTTTTCGATCTTGGAGTTCAGTCTTGCGGGATGCTTGAGGTGATCGTTCAGCTGTTCCCAGATGTACTGCGTGCCGTTCTTCCAGGTCCAGAGGTTTACCTTGACAAAGTTCATCGTGGTCTGGAAGTCAAGATATTTCAGAACGTATGCAGCCGGAATCTCATCGAAATAGCCATAGCCGAAGGAGGTGTACGGCCCGATCCAGATGTCCTGCGTGAGCTCGACGCCGTTCAGCTTGCAGAACTCGTTGAACGGGAGGCACAGATCCTTGAGGTTCGGGTTCTCGCCCTTGACCGGCTCGCGCTTTGCGTTCGCCTGGGAGAAACCGTCGTAACGGCCCTCGGAAACGCCGCGGTGACCGTTGACGTCATAACCCTTGTACTTGGTTTCGAGAATCTCGCCGAGCTTCTTGACCTGCTTCTTCATCTTCAGAAGACGCGGGATCTTCAAAATGTTCTTCTTCGGCTCGAACGGCTCGATGACCTTGCCCTCTTTATTCTTGTAGTTGCGATTGAGTTTCGGACCGTCGTGCGTGATGCCGCAGAATTCTTCGACGTCGTGAACCGCGTAGTAGCTCGGCACGCCCATGATCGCGCCCATCTCATAACGGCGTCCGTTGTAGGTCGGAGACCAGCATTTGCCGCCGACGCGGTCGAGCCGTTCGAGAATCGTGTAGTTTTCATACCCCTTCTTTTCGAGGTACATACCGGCGGAAAGGCCTGCAGGACCGCCGCCGACGATGCAGATACGTACGTTCTTATCCATTCTTCTATCCTCCATGGAATTTGTGATATTTCACAGCGGAGTTATTATACAACACTTTCTTCTGAATTGCACGTATTTTTTACGTTTTTGCCCTAAAAATTTGTATAAACAAATCGGCGCGTCGATTCGCTCCGTTCTTTCCAAAAAATCTTCCCATTCTCCGCATTTTATGGTATAGTAAACAGTACGGGGGTGATCCGATGCGTTTTACCGGTTTTTATGAATTGCTTTTCTATTGGGCGGAGAATACGCCCGACGCGCCAGCGCTGCGCTATGAGGCGAACGGTGCAATCCGCACCTGCACCTATGCGCAGCTTTACCGGCAGGTATCCCGCCGCGCCGCATACCTCGGCAAGGAAGCAAAACACGCGTACGGCATTCTTGCGGACGGCTCGTTCGACTGCGTGATCGAGATCTTCGCCTCCGTGCTTGCCGGAAGACGCACCGTGCTTCTGAACGAAAACGCGGCGGACGAGGTCCTTTCCGATCAGGTGAAGGAAGCGGAGCTCGACGCGCTCTGGGGCGATCCCGATCTTTGCGTCATGCTGCAGCCTCTGCTTTCCGAATCCGCCGAGGGCGGCGCGGGCAGGCTTCTGTTCTTCACATCCGGCACGACGAGCCGCGCAAAGGCGGTCGTGCTGACCGATACATCCCTGATGAATTCCGCCTATAACGGCGGCGCGCTCCTGCCGCTCTCCCCCGAAGATACCCTCCTTTGCATGCTGCCGCTCGACCATGTGTTCGGCTTCGTCTGCGGACTTCTGTGGGGACTTTCCTGCGGCGCGTGCGTCGCGCTGTCCCGCGGGCAGCGTCATTATCACGAGGACTGCATCCTGTTCCGCCCGACGGCGCTTTCCGCCGTTCCGGCGCTTTTGGGCTTTCTGCTGAAATTCCGCGCGCTGAATCCGGAGCTCAGGCTGATCCTGATCGGCGCGGGCGGCTGTCCCGAATCGATCCTGACAGCGGCGAAGGCGACCGACGCGCGCGTATGCTTCGGCTACGGGCTGACGGAGACCAGCTCCGGCGTCGCGCTGTCACTGGGCGAGGGCGATCCGTACGCGATGACGGTCTGTCCCGACGACAGGATCACGATCGCCGACGACGGCGAGGTTCTGATCGAAGCGCCCACCTGCATCATGCAGGGCTACTGGCGGTGTCCGTTGGATACCGAAGCGGTCCTGAAGGACGGCGTGCTGCATACCGGCGACCTCGGCACGCTGGACGGGGACGGCAGGCTCCGCCTCACCGGCCGCAAAAAGGAGATGCTGGTCCTCTCCGACGGGACCAAGCTGTATCTGCCGGAATATGAACAGGCGCTTTCGGACGCGCTCGGCGGCGAACCCGTCTGCGTGCTGCTCGTCAACGATCAGCCGATCCTTGTGCTCGAGGGCGAGATGCGCGATCCCGCGCCAATTTGGGCAAAGATCCGTCCGGTGCTGGATGCGCGTCCGCGCAATCAGCAGATCCGGTCCATTGAGTTTTACGAAAAACCGCTGCCGCGCACGGCGAGCGGAAAAATCATGCGTTGGGCGGTCCAACGGGAAAGAGAGGGGTTATGACCCGCAGAGAAGAGATCCTGAACAAAACAAAAGAGATCATCGTCGAATCGCTGCCCGAGCTCGAAGGCAGGGAATTCAACGAGGACACGGTCATCAACACGGACACCGGCGTCGATTCGATGGGCTTCACGCTGATCATCTGCCGTCTCGAGGCGGCGTTTGACGTGCGCATTCCGAACCGTCAGTGGCAGAAGCTGTCCACGGTGAAGGACGTTGTCGACGCGATCGAGAAACGGATGCCGAAGGAATGAGCGTTTACGAACGGGATTACCGCATCAAAAGCTCGGATGCGGACGCAAAACAGCGGCTTCGGATCTCCCGCATGTTCACCATCCTGCAGGAGGTCTCCATCGAGCATACGACCGAGCTTAAAATGGGACGCGACATGACGCTCGACCGCGGGCTTCTGTGGATCGTCACGCTCCAGCAGGCAAGCATCACGCGGATGCCGGAATACGACGAGCTTGTACACATCGCCACCTGGCCCGGCAACACCATGCACATCCTGTTCCCCCGCTACTACCGCATCACGGACGCGGCGGGAAATGCCCTGATCGAGGCGAGTGCGCTCTGGGCGCTGATGGATCGGAACACGCGCAAGGTCATCTTTCCCGAGGAGCACGGCGTCGCCATCAAAGGCATGCGCACCGGAAAGGAGATCCCGCTTCCGCGCGCGCCGAAGATCCCCAAGGCGGAAGAATCCGAAGCGTTCACCGTGCCGTACAGCTACGTCGACCTGAACGGGCACATGGGCAACACGCGGTACTTCGACCTTGCGGAGGACCGCATGCCGCCCGCGCTGCGCGCAAGGAACCTGATCGGGATCCAGACCGAATATGCGCGCGAAGCGCTTTTGAACACCGAGGTCCTGCTGAAAAGCGAGGTCTCGGGCGATACCTTTTTGCTCTCCGGCGAGTATGAGGGTCAGAAGCTGTTCCGGCTGAGTCTGACCTATGCGCCGGAAGCGTGACAACCGAAAGGAGGCGCCCATGCAGCTTCGGAATATGACCCTGTATTCGATCTTCATCCGCAACTTCGGCGGCACGTTCAAGGCGGTCGAAGCGGATCTCCCCCGCATCCGCGATCTCGGCGTCGATGCGATCTGGCTGCTGCCGATCCATCCGGTCGGCACGGAAAAGCGCAAAGGCTCTCTGGGCTCGCCGTACGCAATCAGCGACTATCGCGCGGTCAATCCGGAGTTCGGCACGATGGACGATTTTGCGCATCTGTGCGATGCCGCGCATGCGCTTGGACTGAAGGTGATGATCGACGTCGTCTATCATCACACCTCGCCGGATTCCGTGCTTGTCAGGACGCATCCCGAATACTTCTACCGAAAGCCGGACGGTTCGTTCGGCAACCACGTCGGCGACTGGAGCGACATCATCGACCTCGATTTTAACAACCGCGATCTCTGGAACGAACTAATTGACACGCTCTGCTTCTGGGCGCAGTACGTCGACGGCTTCCGCTGCGACGTCGCCGCGATGGTGCCGCTTGCGTTCTGGAAGGAAGCGCGGCAGCGTGTGGAGACCGTCCGCCCCGGCTGCATCTGGCTTGCTGAATCGGTCGAGCACGGGTTCATCCGCTTTAACCGCATGCAGGGACTCGTCGCGCTGTCCGATTCCGAGCTCTATCAGGCGTTCGATATCTGCTACGATTACGATATCTATGCCGACTTCGTCGCCTATGCCAAGGGCGAGATCCCGCTTTCCGCCTATCTCGACGCGCTCATCCGGCAGGAGAGCACCTACCCCGCGGATTACGTGAAGCTGCGCAACACCGAAAACCACGACCGTCCGCGGACGGCGGAACTGTTCCCCGATCCCGTCGTGCGGGAAAACTGGCTTTGCTGGAACTTCTTCCAGAAGGGCACGGCGCTTCTCTACTGCGGGCAGGAATGGGCTGCTGCGCATACGCCGTCGCTGTTTGACGCCGACCCGGTCGACACGCACGGCGAGCCGATGCACGCGCCGTTATTGAAAAAGCTGATCGCCATGAAAAAGGATCCGCTGTTTTCGGACGGCGTGTATACGCTCGAAGCGCAGGAAAACGACGTGATCGTTTCCGGCTGGACGCTCGGCGCGAAGACGGCGGTCGGCGTGTTCAGCATGAAAGGACAGCCCTTTACCGTATCGGTGCCGCTTCCGGACGGCGTAAACCGCGATCTGATCGGCGATGCGGACTGCACGGTGCGCGGCGGCGTCCTCTCCGGATCCGGAAAGCCCGTCATTCTGATCGCGGACTGAGCGTTTTCCCGAAAAGCGGTTGCGAACCGCTTTGAAATCGGGTATACTGTTTATTTGGAGACAAAAGCGAACCGGCAGGTCGTTCTGCCGGAAAATCATAAGGAGGAAGCTATGGAGTTACAAGAGAAAAAAGAACTGCAGGCGTTTGCCACGCGCATTCGTCTGGCTGCGCTCGAAGCGATCCATTCGATCGGCTCCGGTCACGTCGGCGGCGCAATGAGCATTTCCGACGTGCTGGCGGTGCTGTACGGACGCGAGATGCATGTGAAACCCGAGGATCCGAAATGGCCGGATCGCGATTATCTGGTGGTCTCGAAGGGACATGCAGGTCCCGCCGTATACGGCACCCTCGCGCTGATGGGCTTCTTCCCGTATGAAGAGCTCAGGACGCTGAACCGCGGCGGCACACGGCTTCCGAGCCATTGCGACCGCAACAAGACCCCCGGCGTGGATATGACCACCGGTTCTTTGGGACAGGGCACGTCGCAGGCGGCGGGTCTTGCGCTCGGCAACAAGCTCAAGGGACGCAAAAACCGCGTGTTCCTGATCGTCGGCGACGGCGAAATGCAGGAAGGTCAGTGCTGGGAATCCTTCATGTTCGCGAGCGCGAAAAAGCTCGGCAATCTCGTCGTGCTGATCGACTGGAACAAGAAGCAGCTTGACGGAACGCTTGAAGAGGTCCTGCCGATGGGCGATTTCGTCACCAAGATGGAAGCGTTCGGCTTCGACACCGTCAAGGTCGACGGAGGCGACGTGGAAGCGATCGCAGCGGCGCTGGAACGCACGAGAAACGGCGGCGACAAACCGTACGCGATCGTGCTCGACTCGATCAAGGGACACGGTATCACGGAGGTCGAGAACACCGCGATGAACCACAGCATGCCGGTGACCGACGAACGGTATGCAAACTGGACCGCAGAGCTCAAAGCAAGGCTCGATGCATTGGAGGGCTGAAATCATGACGAAGACAGTTTATAACGGAGAAACGGATCCGCGTCTCTGCAAGGACGTGATCGGACAAACGGTTGCAAGTCTCGTTGAAAACGATCCGGACGTCATCTTTCTGGACGCGGACCTCATGAGCTGCTCCGGCACGCTGAAGTGGTCGAAAACGCACGCGGACCGCGCGATCGACTGCGGCATCGCGGAAGCGAACATGGCGGGCGTTGCGGCAGGTCTTGCCGCGGCGGGCTTCAAGCCGATCATCCACAGCTTCGGCACGTTTGCCTCGCGCCGCATCTATGATCAGATCTTCCTGTCCGGCGGCTACGCAAAGAACGATATCACGGTCATCGGCACCGATCCCGGCGTCACCGCCGCGATGAACGGCGGCACGCATATGCCGTTCGAGGACGTCGCGCTTTATAACGCGCTGCCCGGTTCGACGGTGATCGACGCGTCCGACCCGACGTGTCTCGAAAGCGTTCTGCGCCAGTGCGTCAACCGTCCCGGCATCAAGTACATCCGCGTCGGCAGAAAGCAGTACGCGAAGATCTACGAAGAGGGAACCGAGCTTCCGATCGGCAAGGCGGTCACGCTCAGAGAAGGCACGGACGTCGTAATCTTTGCCGCAGGCATTCTGCTCCACGAAGCCATGAAGGCAGCCGCCGCGCTCGAAGCGCAGAGCATCTCCTGCGCCGTCGTCGATTGCTTCACGATCAAGCCGATCGATGCGGACGCCGTTGCGGAATGGGCAAAGAAATGCGGCGCGGTCGTCGTTGCGGAAAATGGAAACCGCCACGGCGGTCTGTACAGCATGATCCTCGAAGTGCTGGCGGAGCGCTGCCCCGTCCCCGCCGCCTGCGTTGCGGTCGAGGACGAGTTCGGCGAGGTCGGCACACAGGGATATCTTCAGGAGCGCTTCGGGCTGACCGCAGCGCATATCGAGGCGCAGGTCAAAGCCGTGCTTGCAAGAAAGTAAACCGATAAAGGAGTAGTACATATATGGATTACGCAAAAGAATCGCTCCGTCTGCACGGAGAATGGAAGGGCAAGATCGAAGTCATCGCAACGGTTCCCGTGGCCACCAAAGAGGACCTGAGCCTTGCTTATACCCCCGGCGTGGCGCAGCCGTGCCTGGAGATCCAGAAGGATATCAACAAGAGCTATGAGCTCACCCGACGCCATAACCTCTGCGCGGTCATCACCGACGGCAGCGCGGTATTGGGTCTCGGCGACATCGGTCCCGAAGCCGGCATGCCGGTTATGGAGGGCAAGTGCGTGCTCTTCAAGTCGTTCGGCAACGTCGACGCGTTCCCGCTGTGCATCAAGACGCACGACGTCGACGAGTTCGTCAACGCGGTGTATCTGCTCTCCGGCAGCTTCGGCGGCATCAACTTAGAGGACATCTCGGCGCCCCGCTGCTTTGAGATCGAGCGCAAGCTCAAGGAAAAGTGCGACATCCCGATCTTCCACGACGATCAGCACGGCACCGCGGTCATCACGCTTGCGGGACTTACCAATGCGCTGAAAGTGGTTGGCAAGAAGAAGGAGGACGTCAAAGTCGTCACCTCCGGCGCAGGCGCGGCGGCGGTTTCGATCGTCAAGCTGCTTCTGTCGGCAGGCTTCAAACACATCACCATGTGCGACCGCAAAGGCGCGATCTATCAGGGACGCGACGGTCTCAACTGGATCAAGGAGGAGATGGCGGAGGTCACGAACCTCGAACACAAAGCGGGCAGCCTTGCGGATCAACTCGTCGGCGCAGATGTGTTCATCGGCGTTTCGGCGCCCGGCACGGTCACGACCGAGATGGTAAAGACCATGAACCGCGACGCGATCGTCTTTGCCTGTGCGAACCCGACGCCCGAGATCTTCCCGGACGACGCAAAGGCCGGCGGCGCAAAGGTCATCGCAACGGGCAGAAGCGACTACCCGAACCAGATCAACAACGTTCTGGCGTTCCCGGGCATCTTCCGCGGCACGTTCGACGTGCGCGCAAGCGACATCAATGAGGAAATGAAGATGGCGGCGGCAAAGGCGCTCGCGGATCTGATCTCCCCTGAGGAGCTTTCCCCGGACTACATCATCCCGAAAGCCTTCGACCCGCGCGTGGGCAAGGCGGTCGCGGCGGCGGTCGCCGAAGCGGCTCGCAAGAGCGGCGTCGCAAGGATCTGACAACCATCGAAAACACAAAAGCAGGCATTACGCCTGCTTTTTTCATGTTTGTCTGCTCCTTATTCCCTTGCGCAAAAACTTGTTCGCATATCGTAGTGATGTCGACTCGCAGACACCCCATCACAAGCCTGGCAATCCGTTCGAAGCATCACACGTTACAACAGAGTTATTTCTTTTTCCACTCGCTGCAAAGGATTCGCATCATAACAAAATCGCTGTACTCGTTGTTGTAAAAGTATCCTTGTTCCTGGATCCCTTCCTGTCTGAATCCGATTTTTTGATAGAATGCAAGCGCTTCCGTATTCGCCCCAACTACTCCGATCGCGACACGATTCATTTTATACCGATCGAAAGCCATATCCAACATGATTCGAATCGCTTCTGTTCCGTATCCCTTATTTCGCATCTTCGGGTCGGGAATGATGATCGAAAGATCCGTACAATGCCACGCGGGAAACATTCGTAGCAAACCGGTTTCTCCGATTATGCTGCCATTAAGATCCGTGATCGTAAACCAAACCGAATCTTCTGATTTATGGTGGACGCTGATATCCCTTTTTATCTCTTCCTCGTCGGTTGGCTTTTCAAAACCGCATTTGAACATAATTTCCGGCTGATTGAACCAATAGACAAAAAACTTAGCGTCACTCTCTCTTTGCTCGCGTAATATGGTTTTTTCCCCTCTGATGATCCGATCCATGTGTTCGCATAAACCTCCTTGTATTTCGTTTAAGCTACTTTCGGAAGACGCTTGACGTCCTAATTCCTTAAATCATCACCTTCAGGTTTTCGCCATTAATGCCGACAAACGCGCCCTTTTCCGCCTGCGGGGAATCGGGATGGCAGAGCAGCCATTTGTTCTGCATCCACAAAAGTCCCGCTTCGCCGGGCGCGGACGTGTCGACCGACTCGAGCGGCGCGTTCGTGCCGCGTTCGAGCACGACAAGGCAGCTGAAGCCGGATTCCCTGATCCGGCACGGCGCAAAGTGCAGCACGCGCGGATGGATCTCGACCAGCGTTTCGGGCGGGAGGTAAAAGCCCTTGACGTCCCTCGAATCGAGCGTGCGGTTGTGGATATCCGACGGCAGCGCGAGCAGCAGCACGAGACCGGTCGTCGAATAGTTGACCTCGCTGCACTTATGATACTCCTCGGCGTTCAGCGTAAAGCCTCTGCCGTTGCAGAAGCCCGCCTGGATCGGCATGCCGCCGAATGCGGTCTTCCCCACCGCTTCGATTGCGGAAAGCGCTTCCAGCGCGGAGTCGCTTGCCACATAGCGGTTGCCGGTTTCCGGGATGCCGGTCTGCTCCAGCACGCGGGAAAGCGCGTCCCGATCGGTACAGGGCAAAACCCGCCCGTACGGCGTAAACTCCGGATCGGTGACCGCGAAAAGCGGCAGCTCCGGATTCTTTCTGCGAAGTGCATCGAGCAGATTCATTCCTCCATCCCTCCGTTCTGATAAAAGTGATTGATGTACAACAGTCCCGCCGCTTTCTCCTCAAGAGTGAGGTTGAAGCGGCTTTTCTCCATCGGCGTCGCGTGCGCCGTATCCACGCCGACATCCATCTCGGTTCTGAGCCGTGACAGAAAATACGGCTGTTCAAAGATCTTTCCGTACAGCACGATCTTGCCGGGATCCATGAGATATACGACGCTTTTCAGTGCATCGGAAAGCGCTTGTGCGGCGCGGTCCGCAATGCGCAAAGCGCCCTCGTCTCCGCCGCGCGCCGCCTGCAGAACACGTGCCGTTGTGACCGCGTTGCTGCCGCCGTTTGTCAGCTTCCATAAAAGCGGCGTCTCCGATTCGGACAGGATCGCCTGTGCCTCCGCCTGTATGGCGGCGGGCGAAGCGATCGTTTCGAGACAGCCGGATTTGCCGCAGTGACACGGTTTGCCGCCGTGTCGGATCACCGGAATATGCCCGATCTCCGCGCATTGCCGACGATCGCCCTCCATGATTTCATCACCGTCGGAAAATGCCGCGCCGATACCGCTTCCGCACCGCAGAAAGAAAACGCTTTCCGGCTTCTCGCTTCGCGAAAGATACAGCTCTGCCGAAAGCAGCGCGCGCACGTTGTTCGAGAGCACTGCAGGATAGCCCGTTTGCGCCTCGAAGCTGTCGCAGATCGGAAAATCCTCCGTGTCCAGCGCATCGAAGCTCGTCTTGACGGTTCTTCCGTCCGCACCGACGACGCCGCGGACCGCAATGCCGACGCCGAGAAGCCTGCCGAAGCTTTGTTTGCACCTTTGAATCTGCTTCATCAGATGATCGCTGAGCAGCTGAACCGTCCGTTCCGCAGGCGCACGGATCGGCAGCGGAACCGTTTCAAAGAATAGCACGGTCCCGTCCGCCCGCACGGCGGATACGCTTGCCTTTCCGAGCCCGATCGAAACGCCGAGCGCCGATATGCTTTGATCGTTCAGACGCAGCACGATCTCACGCCGTCCCGCACTGCCCGACGGGACGGAGCCGTCCTCAAAGATCAGGCCTTCTCCGATCAGCTCCGCCGCGATCTTGGTCATTGCGGCAGGGGTAAGATGCAGCATCGAGGCAAGTCGCTTTCGCGAAAGCCCGCCGTGCCGTTGTAATGCAAGCAGCACCGCGGCGCGGTTCTGGCGCCTCAGCCCGATCATGTTGTCGCCTTCCGTTCGCATTTACGCGTCCTCCCGTTTCGGTTGTTTTTCCTCCGGATGCAGCTTGCTGCGCAGCAGAATGACCGTTGCGCCGAGCACGACCACGCCGATTCCGATATAGTTCCATACCGTCGGACGATCTCCGAAGAACAGGATCCCGACAATGCAGCTCAATACCGGCATCAGCAAAAGCCAGAGTTTGACGATCCAGACCTCGTGCCGTTTGAGATTCCGATAATAGAAGAAATAGATCCCGGTCTGCGCGAGTCCGCCCAAAGCGACGAACCACCAGAAGCCCGGCGTTTCGGAGGGACGCAGCGCCGCAAGATCTCCGCGCGCGAATGCAAAAGCAGCGAACAGCAGCAGCACGACGAAGTTGTTGTAATACGAGATCGTGTCCGCCTTCTGCCCGTGCCTGTCCTGCGCTGCCTTGATGATGAACGCGTTTGCCGTCACACACGCCGCGCTCGCAATGAAGAACAGGTCCGTCGGTCGGAAGCTGAGTTCACGGAAATCCAGCCCGAGCACCAGCAGCACGCCGAACAGCATGAGAAGGCTGCCGATCCAGTCGGTCGCGTAGAGCCGTTTCCGATAGATCGCAACGGTCAGAAGATTCACCATCAGCACATCGGTCTTGAGGAGCGCCGTACCCGTGCCGAGCGAGCCGCCCGCGGCGTAACCGAGGTTTGCAAAGAGGTCCAGCAAAAAGCCGAACACACCGATGATCACGAGGATCACGGTTGCCCTGCCCTGCCGGAACAGTTCCTTGAATCCGCCGGTCACCGCAAGCTGCACGGTGAGAAAGACAAGCGCCGCTGCACGCAGCAGAAACCCCGCCGCGTACGGAGAGCCCGTCCGGTCCACCATGAATTTGCTGACCGCGTAATATGCCGTCCACGCGATCACCATACCGGCGATCATGCCGATGTCACGAAACCGTCCCTTCATCTGAGCGCTTCAAACATGTTCCGCAACTCCGCTTCGTCCATTGCAACGGGATTATTGCCCATTAAGGGATGCTTTGCAGCGTCGCGCGCGAGCTTATCAAGATCGACGTCGCCGAGATCGGAAAGCGTCATTTTAAGCCCCGCAAGCCGTTTCAGCGCTTTGATCCGATCCGCAAGCTCGTCCGTTCCGGAAAGCCCGACCCTACGGCAGAGCGTTTCAAGCCGTTCGTCCGCATTGATGCGCACGAAGCTGTCGAGCGTGAATGCGCACGCCTCGCCATGCGGCAGGTGATAATCCTCCGAAAGCGGATAGCTGCAGGCATGGCTGCCTGCGGTCTTCGGAAGCGCAAAGCTCATGCCGCCCAACAGCGCCGCAAGCGACATGTTTTCGCGCGCAGTAAGGTTCGATCCGTCCCTGTACGCGGTCTCGAGGTTTTCAAGCACAAGGCGGACCGCCTCGATCGCGCAAAGATCGGAGATCGGCTGATGGTGCTTGCTCCAATAGCCCTCCAGCGCGTGCGCCATGGCGTCGAGCCCGGTGTTCATCGTCGTGCGCGGCGGCACGGTCACCGTGAGCGCAGGATCGACGATCGCAAGCGTCGGCATAAAGACCGGATTGTTGATCGTCTTCTTTTCCTTGCCGTGGCTGATGACCGAGACCTGCGTGACCTCGCTGCCGGTGCCGGCGGTGGTCGGGACCGCGATCATCGGAAAACGCGTCCTCGGAAACGGCGTTTCGCCCTTGAAGCACGCAAGCGCGTCCGCGTTTTCCCGCGCGATCGCCGCTGTGAACTTCGCCGTGTCCATGGTACTGCCGCCGCCGATGCCGACGATGGCATCGACGCCGTTTTCGCGGGCAAGCGCTGTTGCCGCGATGACGCCTTTTAGCTGCGGGTTTTCCTCCACGTCCGAAAAGATTGCCGCGATCTCCGGGATCTCCTTTTGCATCGCTTCGACCCTGGTTCTCATAAACCGGTCGCACACGACAAGACAGCGCGCCGCGCCGAGCGATTTGATCGCTTCGCCGAGCTGATTCACGCTGCCGACGCCAAACCGGATCGCAACCGGCTGGCGGTACAAAAACTTAAGCGCCATAGATCCCGTCCTCGATCTTCTTGACCTCGGCGGAGAACTTGTGCATGTTCACCGCGCGCCAGTCCTCGAGTCCCTCGCACCATTCGGTCGCGAGGAATGTCTTGACCATCTCGATCGCCATCTCGGGTCCGACGATCCAGCCGCCCATGCACAGCACGTTTGCGTTGTTGATCGCGCGCGCCATCTTTGCGGAATACACGCCCTCGCACGCGACGGCGTGAACGCCCCTGAACTTATTGGATACGACGCACA
>CAMPAN010000027.1 GCA_946631895.1 uncultured Clostridia bacterium | reverse complement strand
GCAAGATCCCCGGCGGCTTCATCAAGCGCGAAGGCCGCCCGACCGAAAAGGCGATTCTGACGAGCCGCCTCATCGACCGTCCGCTGCGTCCGTTGTTCCCGAAGGGATTCTACAACGACGTGCAGGTCATCGCGACCGTGCTCTCCGTGGAGCAGGACGTCCAGCCCGACGTGCTGGGCATGATCGGCTCCTCCATCGCGCTGTCCATCAGCAACGCTCCGTTCATGGGCCCGACGGGCTCCGTGGCGGTCGGCATGATCGACGGCGAGTATATCCTGAACCCCGACTGCGCACAGCGTGAAAAGAGCCGCCTTGCGCTGACCGTCGCAGGAACCCGCGACGCCGTCATGATGGTCGAGGCGGGTGCGAACGAAGTGACCGAGGAGGAAATGCTCGGCGCGATCCTGTTTGCGCATGAGGAGATCAAGAAGATCGTCGACTTCATCGAGATGATCCAGAAGGAAGTCGGCAAGCCCAAGATGGAAGTCAACATCCACGTTCCGGACGAGGATCTTACCCGCCGCGTCCGCGAATATGCGATGGACAAGGTCGTCTGGCAGATGGACACCTTCGACCGCCACGAGCGCGAAGTGCGCACCGAGCAGGTCAAGGCGGAGACGCAGGAAGCGTTCAAAGAGTCCGATCCCGGCATGGAGAAGGACATCGACGCGATCCTGTACCAGATGCAGAAGGAAGTCATGCGCGACAAGATCATCAACAAGAAGATCCGTCCCGACGGACGTGCGCAGGACGAGATCCGTCCGATCTGGAGCGAGGTCCACATGCTCGAGCGTCCGCACGGCAGCGCGGTGTTCACCCGCGGTCAGACGCAGGTCATGACGATCGCGACCCTCGGCACCATTGCCGAAGCGCAGATCCTCGACGGGCTCACCCTCGAAGATTCCAAGCGCTACATGCATCAGTACAACATGCCGCCGTATTCGACCGGTGAAACGCGCCCCGTGCGCAGCCCCGGCCGCCGCGAGATCGGTCACGGCGCGCTTGCGGAACGCGCGCTTCTGCCGGTGCTTCCGAGCGAAGAGGAGTTCCCGTACTGCATGCGTCTTGTTTCCGAAGTCATCAGCTCGAACGGCTCCACGTCGCAGGCTTCGATCTGCGCGAGCACGCTGGCTCTGATGGACGCGGGCGTTCCGATCAGGAAGCCCGTCGCAGGCGTTGCGATGGGTCTTATCAAGGACGTTGAGAGCGGCAACATCGCGATCCTCACCGACATCCAGGGTCTCGAGGACTTCCTCGGCGACATGGACTTCAAGGTGGCGGGCACGCGTGACGGCATCACCGCGATCCAGATGGACATCAAGATCAAGGGCATCGACCGCGAGATCCTGACCAGAGCGCTTGAGCAGGCGCGCAAGGGCCGTCTGTTCATCCTCGACAAAATGGCGGAGACGATTGCCGAACCGCGCGCAGAGCTTTCGCCCTATGCGCCGCGCATCCTGACCTTCAAGATCAATCCGGACAAGATCCGCGACGTCATCGGCAGCGGCGGCAAGACCATCAACGGCATCATCGCGAAGACCGGCGTCAAGATCGACATCGAGGACGACGGCAGCGTGTTCATCGCATCGCCCGACCAGGCGGCTGCCGAGGAAGCGAAGCGCATCATCGACGGTATCGTCGAGGACATCGAAGTCGGCAAGGTCTATCTCGGCACCGTCGTCGGCATCAAGGAGTTCGGCGCGTTCGTGAACCTGAAGCCCGGCACCGACGGGTTATTGCACATCTCCCGCATTGCGAAGGAGCGCGTGAACAAGGTCGAGGACGTTCTGAACCTCGGCGATCAGGTGCTCGTACGCGTGTTCGAAATTGATCCGAAGACCGGCAAGATCGGTCTCACCCGCAAGGATCTGCTGCCCGACGCGTAATCGGGAATAACGGGGGAACAAACGAACAGAATAGAGAGGGGACGGCAGAATAACGTGTCGGCCCTTCTTTTTCCATCGGAGGTACAGAGAATGATCGAACAAATCGTTTTGAAAAACGGGATCCGCGTGATGACGGAACATATGACGTCCGTACGCTCGGTTGCGATCGGCGTGTGGGTCAACGCGGGTTCGGTTTTTGAAACGGACGCGGAGGCGGGCATTTCGCATTTCATCGAGCACATGCTCTTCAAGGGCACAAAGACCCGCAGCGCGGCGGATATCGCCGCGGAAATGGACGCGATCGGGGCGAATCTCAACGCGTTCACCGCAAAGGAATGCACCTGTTTCCACGTGAAAGCGTTGGACGAGGACCTTGAAAAAGCGATCGACATGCTTTCGGACCTCGTTCTCGAAAGTACCTTCGATCCGGAACAGATGGCACGCGAAAAGGGCGTCGTGCTCGAGGAGATCGCCATGACCGAGGACAGCCCGGAGGACATCGTGTTCGACCGCGCAAGCGAGCAGCTTTTCAGGGGCACGCCGATCGAGTCCGAGATCCTCGGCACGGAACAGACCGTGAAAAACCTCAGCCGCGACGATCTGATCCGGTACATGCAGAAGCATTATACGGCGGAAAACATCGTGATCGCCGTCGCCGGCAGCTTTGACCGCGATGCGCTGATCGCGCTTCTGGAGCGCAGCTTCGGCGGCGTACTGCACAGCGAGCGGCACAACACGCCGTCCGTTACGCTGCAGCCGGGGTTCCGCACCGCAATGGTCAAAAAGGACGTCGAGCAGATCAACCTGTGTCTTGCACTGCCCGGCGCTGCGCTCGGAACCGACGCATATTTTGCGCAGGCGGTGCTTTCAAACGCGCTCGGCGGCAGCATGAGCTCGCGGCTGTTTCAGAAGATCCGCGAGGAACGCGGGCTTGCGTATTCGGTCTATTCCTATCCGATGGCATACCGCGGCGCGGGCAGCATCTGCTTCTATGCGGGCTGCACGGAGGGACAGGCGGAGGAGGTGCTCTCGCTGATGCTGCGGGAGATCGACGACGTCAAGGCGAACGGCATTTCCGAAGCGGAATTCCTCCGCGCAAGGCAGCAGCTCAAGGGCAGCTACGTGCTCGGGATGGAGTCGACGATGGCGCATATGAGCGCGCTCGGCAAAACTGCGCTGCTTTTGGAAAAAGAATATGATCTGGAGGCTACCCTGAACCGCATCGAATGTGTTACAATAGAAGCGGTGGAGTCTGCCGCAAAGAATCTGTTCACGCCGGTGTGCGCCGCGTTCTCGGCGGTCGGCAGACTGGACGGTGCGGGAGACACTCTGAAAACTGCCGCGGAGGAATGGTGGAAGCGCAATGGAAGACAGGCTTGAAATGATTTTCCGGCTGCAGAAGTCGCTCGATGAGGACATCATGGAACGGCGCAGGCTGGAGTTTCCCTATGAGGTGTGGATGCAGAAGGACATCCTTGCCTGCATGGATGAGCTGACGGAGCTTTTGAACGAGCTCAACTGGAAATGGTGGAAGAACGAGAAGCCGCTGGATCCCGGGGCGATCCGGGGCGAACTCGTCGACGTGCTGCACTTTTTCGTGAGCATGTGCATTCGCAGCGGCATGAGCGCGCAGGACCTGTTTGACGGCTATATCGCCAAGAACCGGGAGAACTTCGATCGCCAGTACGGCAGGTCTCAGAAACCGGGTTATGAGGTAAATACGAATGGAACGGAGCTTCCGGGCAAGTAAACGATTCTATGTGCTTCTGTTCATCAGCGGCGTGCTGCTGGTGGCTTTTGTCGTCGGCGCGATCTGGCTGATGCGAAAGGTCACGGGCAATATCCGCAAGCTCGAACAGCTGACGCTGTATACCGAAGTCGAGAGCGAGGCGGTCGTCGTCCGAAGCGAACGCCTGTTTACCGAGACCGCAAGCGAGAGCCGCATCCTGTTCTCCGAGGGGGCGACGGTCTCCGAAGGCGACGCGATCGCGGTGCTCTACCCGTATTCGTATGAAAGCACGCTGAACTCGATCTGCACGAAAGAGGCGACGCTGTATTCGAACCTGCTTGCCATGATCCAGACGACGACGGGCGGAACGATCCCGCAGGAGATCCTGCAGTACAACGAACGGATCAACGCGATCAGCAAGCAGATGCGCGAGGCGTCGAACAGAGAGCGCAATCCGGAGTTTTACGCCAAGCTGGAAATACAGCTCACCACGGTACAGGCGATGCGCCGCGAAGCCATGCTCCAATGGCTGGACGACCGGAACAAACCGCAGCAGACCGGCGGAACAGAACAGCAGACCGGCGAAGGAACATCCGGAGAGGAGCCGCCCGCCGTTACGACGACCGGCAACAGCGCGCTGGACGACGCGCACCGCGCCGCGGCGGAGATCGACCTCATCCGGAAGAATTTCGAGACGGACAGCGCGCGCACGGTGCGGTCCGAGTACAACGGCTATATCAGCTTCTATTCCGACGCGAACGAGGACAACCTGCGCGACATCTCGCAGCTGACCGTGCCGCTGATCAAGCGAATCCTGAACGCGCCGTCGATCTCGATGGATAATGAGAACTTCAGTTACCGCATCGTGACCGACCGCACGACGTTCTATCTCGCGTTCGTGCAGAGCGGCAGCAGCGCAAACCGTCTGATGCCGGGGCTCAGCTACTCGTTCACGGTCAAGGGCATCAAGGCGGCGTATCAGGGCAAGATCATCAACGAGCGCGACACGGCGCAGGGCGTTCTGTACGTGATGCAGGTCAACGCGGACGTGAGACCGCTTCTGACCACGCGCGTGGTTGAGATCTCGGTGCAGAACAACGCGACGGGACTTTATGTGCCGGTCAAGTATCTGCAGTACACCGACGGCGTTCCCTATATCTATGCAAAATCGACGGACGGCACCTTCCAGAAGGTCGCGGTTTACGTTGCGGGCAGCGACGGTGAAAACGCGATCATCAGCGCACGCGACAGCCACATCACGCTGTTCGCGGGGCTGAAGGTACGCATCCCGCCGGAGGAAGAGGAGGAGACCAAGTCTTGACGATTCGTGATAATCTGGAGCAGGTACGCGAACGGATGGCGCTTGCGTGCCAAAGAAGCGGAAGACCGGAGCGCGACGTGACGCTGATCGCGGTCACCAAATACGTGGAAACTGCGCGGATTGCGGAAGCGGTGGCGGCAGGTGTGACGGAAATCGGTGAAAATCGCGCGCAGGAGTTCTCCGAAAAGTTAAATTTTTATAAACAGAATCATTTAAGGGCTCATTTTATTGGACAACTGCAAACGAACAAGGTAAAATATGTTTGCGGAAAAGCGGATCTGATCCAGTCTGTGGATCGCGAACCGCTGCTCGACGCGATCTCGGCGTATGCCGCAAAGCACGGCGTCACACAGGACATCCTGATCGAGGTCAATATCGGACGTGAGGAACAGAAAGGCGGCGTGCTGCCGGAAGCGCTCGAAGCGCTCACCGAACGGATTGCGGTGCTCGACTGTGTCCGGCTGAGAGGGCTGATGTGCGTACCGCCCGCCGTCGACGGGGAAGCGGTGCGGCAGTATTTCCGGGAAATGCGAGACCGGTTCGAACATCTCCGGACGGCATATCCCGGGCTTCCGATCGACACGCTTTCGATGGGTATGAGCCACGATTTTGACACCGCGATCGAGGAAGGCGCAACGACCGTCCGCGTCGGGACAGCGATCTTCGGACCGCGCATTATTACGGGAGGAAAACAGAATGGGTAGATTTTTGAACTTTATCGGGCTGGAAGAAAACGACGACGAAGAGATCCTCAACGACGAGGCACAGCCGGAACAGCCGAAGCGCGAGCCGCGCAGCAAGCGCCGTGAAAACGCGCTGGTCGGCGGCGGAGACCCGCAGCCGGTTCCCTCGAGCGTTGCGTCGATGAAGATGATCGTGTATCATCCGGTCTGCTACGACGACGCGCAGAGCATCGTGGACAATCTGAAGAACCGCCGTCCGGTCATCGTCAACATGGAAGAGCTGGACGGAAACTGCGCGCAGCGCGTGCTGGACTTCCTGCTCGGCTCGATCTATGCGCTGAACGGCACGATCAACAAGATTTCGAGAGGGATCTTCCTGGTTGCCCCGCGTGACGTTGACGTCGAAGACACCGGCGAGGATTCCGGCTATTCCGACATGTAAGACCGTCCGGCGTCCATGATCAAAGCGGAGAACATCGCGAATAAAGAATTCCGGAAAGCTCTGTTCGGGTACGACCGCGAGGATGTGGACAGGTATCTGGACGAGCTGATTGTGCAGCTCCGCCAGATGGAGGAGGAGCGCAGGGAAATGGTCGCCACGATCGAATACCTCGTTTCGGAGGTCAGTACGCGGGACGATGAGAACCCGAAGTACGAGAAGGCGGTCGGACCCGTTTCGCCGCATGCCACGGTCAGCGACGAGGAGCGGCGTTACATACAGGAAATCGAGAAGCATATCAGGTGAAGCGAACGCCGATCAACCGAATACCGCCCTTATCGGCACAGGAAATGAAAGCCCGCGGAATCGACGGGCTTGATTTTGTGTATATCAGCGGCGACGCGTACATCGACCATCCGAGCTTCGGGACGGCGATCATCGCCCGCGTGCTGCAGAGCCGCGGATATTCGGTGGGGATTCTGGCGCAGCCGGACTGGCATGACGTGAACGCGTTCAAGAGCCTCGGCAAGCCGCGGCTTGCGTTTCTGGTGTCCGCGGGCAATCTCGACTCGATGGTCGATCATTATACCGCCGCCAAGCGCAGAAGAAGCGACGACGCCTATACGCCGGGCGGCAAGGCGGGGAAGCGTCCCGACCGCGCCGTCATCGTTTACAGCAACCGCTGCCGCGAGGCGTTTCCGCACGTGCCGGTGCTGATCGGCGGGATCGAGGCAAGCCTCCGGCGCTTTGCACATTACGATTACTGGGACGACCGCGTGCGGCATTCGATCCTCTACGACGCCGGCGCGGACATCCTGATGTACGGCATGGGCGAGCGAAGCATCGTCGCGCTTGCGGACGCGCTGGACGCGGGCGTTCCCGTGCATGAGATCCGGAATGTGCCGGGCACATGCTTCCGCGTAAACAGTCCCGAGGAGGTTCCGGACGCGGTGATGCTGCCGTCGTACACGGAGGTCGCGAACGATAGGCGCAGGTATGCCGAAGCGTTCAAACTCCAGTTCGAGGAGCAGGATGCGATCCGCGGGCGCCGGCTCATTCAGCCGCACGAAAAAGGATTTCTCGTCCAGAACCCGCCGCAGCCGCCGCTTTCGACCGAGGAGATGGACGCGGTCTATGCGCTGCCGTTTACGCGGCGTCCGCATCCCTCTTACAGAGAGCCGATCCCGGCGATCGACGAGGTGAAGTTTTCGATCACCTCCTGCCGCGGCTGCTTCGGCGGCTGCAATTTCTGCGCGCTGACGTTCCATCAGGGTCGCGTGATCTCTGCGCGAAGCCACGAGTCGATCCTCAAAGAAGCGCGGGAGATGACGAAGGATCCCGAGTTCAAGGGCTTCATTCACGACGTCGGGGGACCGACCGCTAACTTCCGCAAGCCCGCGTGTCATAAGCAACTCAAGAGCGGCGTATGCAAAAACCGCTCCTGCATCGGCTATGAGCGCTGCCAAAACCTCGAGGTCAGCCACGAGGACTACGTCGCGCTTCTGAAGAAGCTGCGCGCCGTGCCGGGCGTGAAGAAGGTGTTCATCCGCAGCGGCGTGCGTTTCGACTATCTGCTGTACGACAAAAGCGACGCGTTCCTTCGTGAGCTCTGCGAGCATCACGTTTCGGGACAGCTCAAGGTCGCGCCGGAGCACATCGCGGACCGCACGCTTTATTACATGAACAAGACGCCGCACGCGCTCTATGAAGAATTCATCCGCCGCTACACGCGCATGAACGAACGGCTCGGCAAGAAGCAGTTTGTCGTGCCGTATCTGATGAGCTCGCATCCGGGCTGCACGCTTTCCGACGCGGTCGAGCTTGCGGTGTATCTCAAGAAGATCGGGCACCGCCCGCAGCAGGTGCAGGACTTTTACCCGACGCCGGGCACGGTGTCGACCTGCATGTATCATACCGGGCTGGATCCGCGGACCATGGAGCCCGTGTATGTGCCGAAGAACCCGCAGGACAAGGCGATGCAGCGTGCGCTGATGCAGTTCTTCCTGCCCGCAAACTATCAGACGGTGCGCAAAGCGCTGAGGCTTTGCGGCCGCGAGGGCCTGATCGGCACGGGCAAAAACGCGCTGGTTCCGCCGGAGCGGACGCAGGAACCGGCGAAGCGAAGCGGCAAACCGCAAAAGCAGATCGAAAACCCGATAAAAAAGGGAAAACAAACAAAGAAATCTGTTGACAAACGGCGCCGGAATGGTTAAAATAGCTGTTGGTTCATTTTGAGGTAGCGTATGATTGTATCGGTAAATGAAGCACTGCGAAGGGTCGGGGAACCGTTCCCGTTCGCATGGGAGGGCGAGCTTCCGTACGAAACGTTCGGAGGCAGTCCCGTCCGGTTTGCCGGACCGGGGAAGATCTCCGGCGTCTGTGTCTATGACGGAAAGACCTTCCGCGTGGACGCGGATGCAGAGGCTTCGTATGAAACGACCTGCGCGCGCTGCGGCTGTCCGATGGTCCAGAAGCTCAGCTTTTCGTTTACGGAGCATTTCGTCCGTTCGATCTACAAGACGCCGGACGACGATCTCTATCCGTACGAGGGCGAACAGCTCGATCTTTCGGAAGCGTTTTTCGACAATCTCTTTCTGGAGATGCCGATGACGACGGTCTGCAGCGAATCGTGCAAGGGACTTTGTCCGATCTGCGGCGCCGATCTGAACCGGGGACAGTGCGGCTGTCAGAACCAAAAAATCGACGCGCGTTTTTCCGCGCTCGAATCATTATTGAACGATCATAAGGAGGTGTAATCATGGCAGTACCCAAGAGAAAAACATCGAAGGCGAGAAGAGATTCGCGCAGAGCGAATAATTCGAAGGCTGTAGCGCCCAACCTCGTCGAGTGCCCGAAGTGCCACGAGCTGAAAGCGCAGCACACGGTCTGCAAGAACTGCGGCTATTATGATGGCAGAGAAGTCATCAACATGGAAGACGAGAAGTAATTACCATGATTGCCCGTTCGGAATGACCGGATCGGAGCTTCCCGAGCGGGAGCACCAGAAAGTTTGAGGGAGTCAGAATCATCTGACTCCCTCGTGATATATGTGCGCCGATAGGCGCATCTCGTGCCGACCGGCATATCGTATCCCGCAAGGGATATATCGCTACGAAGGAATATCGCGGCGAAGCCATATTGTCGGACGATATGCTGCCAAAGCAGCACGATATGCGGCAATGCCGCACGATATGTTTGCACGGCAAACACGATATGCTGCCAAGGCAGCACGATATGCGGCAAAGCCGCACGATAAAGGAGCAATGCTATGGAAAACAAACCCGGACCCGATCTGTGCATGCCCTGCGGGGAGGGACTATTGAACATCCGCGTCGGCGCGATCATCATTCGCGACGGCAAAGCGCTGATGGTGAAAAGCAAATTCGGCGACTACTGCTATTCGGTCGGCGGACGGATCAAGTTCGGCGAAACGGCGGAACAGGCAGTCGTGCGCGAGGTCTTCGAGGAGACCGGCGCAATTATGACGGTCGACCGGCTCGGCTGTGTCAGCGAGGTCTATTTCTATAACGACAGCCCGAAGCTGTTCGGCAAGCCCGTCTATGAGCTCGCGTTCTATTTCTATATGAACGTGCCCGCGGACTTCACCCTCGAAAGCGATCACCTCGGCGACGGGGAAGAGAAGTTCGTCTGGGTCGCGCCGGACGATCCGCGCACGCTCTATCCAGGCTTCATGCGCGAGGCGCTGACTGACCCGAAGCCCTACGTCGTCCACGACGTCCGCGACGACCGGAGAAATGCAATCATACCTGTGTGACAGGCATATACCGAACGGCTCTCCTTTTTACGGGGGGTCTGTTTTTTTCGGCGCGCCGGGGACGATGATACGTGCGGGACTACCGCAGAAACAAAGTGAAGCGAGATCCTGAAGATTCTTCGGCTTCGCCTCAGAATGACATAAAAAAAGACCGACACAATGTCGATCTCTACTCCAAAGGCTTTTCGATGTCGGTCAGTCCTATCAGATAATCCGCAGACAGGTTATAAAAACGGCATAGACGAATCAAATCGTCGATTTTCAGTTCAGCACGTCCGTCCTCGATGTGGTTGTAACCTTGTTGAGACTTTTGCAGAACTTCGCCGATTTGTTTTTGCGTCAGGTCGCGATCTTCTCTGATTGCTCGAATTCTTGTCCGATAATCCATAATACCCTCACTTGGATGCAATATAGCACTCTCAATGTTTGAGTATTGACAAAATCTCAATGATTGAGTATATTACTTATATGGGGAGGTAGGGTTATGAAAAAGATAATTGTATTTATTGCTGTGATTGCAATTATGCTTTCTTGTGTAGCCTGCAGTAAAGACGAAAGCGTAGCTATGGCAGAAAGATTGATTGCCAGTATTGGCGATACCACCATTGAGAATGAAAATGCTGTCATTTTCGCAGAAAACTATTATAATACACTTTCTGATTCTCAAAAGGCAAAGGTTAGTAATTATGAGGTGCTTTTAGAAGCAAGAAATAGTATAGACCAAGCTAAAGCAGAGGAGGAAAGAAGAATTGCAGAGGAGAAAGCCGCTGAAGCGGAGAGAATAGAAAAAGAGAAAGCGGCAGAAGAAGCTAGAATTAAACAAGAGGAAGAGGAGAGAAAAGCTGCTGAAGAGGCAGCAAGGAAAGCTGAAGAAGAAAGAAAGGCATATGAGGATAGCATTCCTCCGGCACCATTATCTATTACAAATATCAGAGTGAAAGACTATTATTCCGCGAAAGAAATCTATGTGCAATTTACAAACACAGGAAAAGAAGATGTTGAAGCTTTTGATTTTTATGTGATTTGCTATGATGCATATGGAAATGTTGTTCAACACTACGGTTCCGAAATGCAAATATGTACATATGATGACGTTCTAAAGCCGGGACAAACTACTCGAAGCGATTGGCGTTGGAAGTTTTATAATATGAGCACGACAAAAACGGTAAAAGTTGCAATTTTCAAGTATAAGTTAGCAGGAAAAGATACTGTTGAGATTCCAGAACGCAAATTGATATGGATTAACCAGTAATACTGTTGGCGACATGTTAGGAATAGCAATACAGTTCAAGCGGCTGCGGCGCAGCCGCTTTTCCTATCTTTTCCCTTGCGTTTTCTTGTGATATCGCGTATAATACATCTATTCTATGAAACAAGGTAGGTGGTACTTTCGTGGACAGTAGTCCAAGTCCTCTTATACGATGGCTTTCGGAAGAAGCGGCAAAGGAGATCACATCCGGCGACTTTCGAAGCGTGATCGGGCTTTTTGTATTTTTCATCGTGCTTTTGCTCGGCGGCGCATACTTTGCGGGGGCGGAAACCTCGCTCGCGTCCGTCAACCGCATCCGCATCATGAGCCGCGCGGACAACGGATCGAAATCGGCAAAGCGCGTTCTGTATATATTGGATCACTTTGACGCGGCTCTCACGACCATTCTGATCGGAAACAACATCATGCACATCGGCTGCGCGTCTTTGACCGCGCTTGTTGCCGTGCGCTTAAACTGGGGCAGCGCGGGCGCTACGGCGACGTCGCTCGTGACGACGCTGATCGTATTCCTGCTGGCGGAAATGATCCCGAAAACCATCGCAAAGGCGTGCAACGAGAGCTTTGCGCTGTTTGTTGCGCCGTCTCTGCGGTTTCTGATGCGCATTCTGTACCCCTTGAACTTCGTCTTTACCTCGCTGACGAACGGCATCAAAAAGCTGTTCCGCGTGAAGGATGAGGAGGAGCCGACCGTTTCCGAGGAGGAATTGCACGACATCATCGAAACGCTCGACGAGGAGGACGACATCGACGAGGACACGGCGGATCTGATGCAGTCCGCGCTGGATTTCACGGAAACGCCGGTGGGCGAGGTCTATGTGCCTTTGAAGGACGTGCAGACGGTATCGCTTGCCATGCACCCGAAAGAGGTCGTGAAGATCATTGAAGAGACGAATCACAGCCGTCTGCCGGTCGTGGACCGCGAGGGAACGATCGTCGGCGTGGTGCAGATCCGCAAATATCTGAAAGAATACCTGAAGCGCAGCGGGCACGTTTCGTTGTCGCGCGTGATGGATAAGCCGTATTACGTCACCGTCGGCACGCCGATCGACGAGCAGCTTGCCGGTATGAGCAAGGCGAAAACGCACATCGCGATCGTGCGGGACAACGACGGCAAGGTGCTCGGCATTCTGACCGTCGAGGACATCCTCGAAGAGCTCGTCGGCGAGATCTACGACGAGGACGACGTAGGGGGTGAAGTCAATGAGTAACACCCTGCGCTATATTCTGATTGTCGTCTGCATCGTGCTCTCCGCCATGTTCTCCGGCGCGGAGATCGCGTTCATGCAGCTGAACCCGACGAAGCTAAAGCATGAAGCCGAGGAAAAGGGCAGCAGGCTTGCAAAGCTCGCGCTGCGCTTCCGCGAACGGTTCGATTCCGGGCTCATTGCGATCCTGATCGGGAACAATCTGGTGAACATCGGCTCGTCGTCGATTGCGGCGGCATTGGCGATCGCGCTGATGGGCGAGAGCGGCGCGTGGGTCGCGACGGCGATCATGACGGTGCTGATCATCACCTTCGGCGAGATCCTGCCGAAGATCTTTGCGGCGGAGCGCGCCGAGGGCTTTGCAAAGCTCGTCGTGCTGCCGATCGCCGCGCTGTGGCTTTTGCTGTTCCCGCTGATCTGGCTTCTGGAACGGTTTTTGAAGCTGCTGTCCGGCATCTGGAAGGAGAAGGAGAGCGACGATACCGTCACCGAGGATGATATGGAAACGATCCTCGACACCGTGGAGGATGAGGGCGTGGTCGACGAGGACACCGCGGATCTTCTGCAGTCGGCGTTCGATTTCGACGAAGTCCTTGCCTACGAGGTCATCACGCCGCGCGTGGACCTTGTGGCGATCGATCTGGACGACCCGCGCGAGAAGCAGATGAAGATCGCGTTCGCTTCGCCGTTTACGCGGATTCCGGTCTATCGCGGCACGCCGGACCATATGGTCGGCATTCTGCATCTGAATCATCTGTATAAGGCGATGGTCGAGGACCCGGACGTGCCTCTGAAATCGCTTCTGATGCCGGTCGTTTACGTACACAAGACGATGCCGCTGCCGGACGTGCTCGACACGATGCGCCGCAAGAAGAGCCATATGGTCGTGGTTACCGACGAATACGGCGGCACGATGGGCATTCTCACGATGGAGGACGTGCTCGAACAGTTAGTAGGCGAGATCTGGGACGAATCCGATACCGTCGAGGAGGAATTCACAGAGGTCGGCGAGAACCGCTACGAGGTCGACGGCGACATGCGTCTTTCTGACTTCCTCGACGAGTTCGATAAAGAGGAAGAGGACCTCGACGATGACAACGCAACGGTCGGCGGCTGGGCAGTGGAACAGCTCGGCGGCTACCCGAAGCTCTACGACAGCTTCGTCTATGAGGACCTGACCGTGACGGTTCTCAAGAAGGAGCGCATGCGCATCCTGCGGCTTTTGGTTGAGCAGGATCCGAACTGGGTCGATGAGGACGAGGATGAGGATGAAGATGACGAATGACACGTGGGACGCGATGTATGCGGCGGCAAAGGCGGTGCAAAAGGACCGGCAGATCTCGGAATACGTGACGGCCGGCGGCGTCAGCGCGGCGATCCGGTCCGCATCGGGACGGATCTATACCGGCGTCTGCGTCGACGCCTGCTGTACGCTTGGGATCTGCGCCGAACGCAATGCGATATTCAACATGCTGACGAACGGCGAGCATGAAATCAAAAGGGTGATCGCGATCATGCCGGACGGGCGCTGCGGCGCGCCGTGCGGCGCGTGCCGCGAGCTGATGGCTCAGCTCATGCCGGACACGTATCGGGAGATCGAGATCATGACGGATCGCGAAACCGGGCGAGTGGTAAAGCTCGGCGCGCTCACGCCGGAGTGGTGGATATGAAGCGCGTTGCCGTGATCGGCTGTCCGGGCAGCGGCAAGAGCACGTTTGCGCGGAAGCTGCATGAAAAGACGGGCTTGCCGCTTATCCATCTCGACAACATCTGGTGGAAGCCGGACCGCACGCACATCGCGCGGGAGGCGTTCGACGCTGCGCTTCGGGAGATCCTCGCAAAGCCCGCATGGATCGTCGACGGCAATTACAGCCGCACGGTCGAAACGCGGATCGCTGCCTGCGATACCGTGATCTTTCTGGACTTTGACGAGCAGACCTGCATGGACGGGATCGTATCGCGTGTCGGACAGGCGCGGGCGGATATGCCGTGGACGGAACAGACGCTCGACCCGGAGCTTGTCGCGCTGGTCAAGGGCTTTCGGGCAGAGCAGCGCCCGGAGATCCTGACGCTTTTGAAACGCTACGCGGACCGGGAGATCCGTGTGTTCTGCACGCGTGACGAGGCGTACGCATGGCTGAACGGTCTGAAAGGAATGTATGTATGAAAAACCGGATCCTGCCGGAACAGTTTCATATTCTGAGCGGCAGCGCGCTCAAAGTGCTTGCCGTCGCGACCATGCTGATCGATCATGTCGGCACGCTTCTGGAAACGCGACCGGTTCCGCTGTTCACGGCGTTCGGTTGGCAGATCACGCTGTATTTTCTGATGCGCTTTGTCGGACGGCTCGCGTTTCCGATCTTTGCGTTTCTGGTCGTCGAGGGGTATCATCACACGCGCAGCCGGATCCGCTACGGCGCGTCGCTGCTGCTGTTTGCGTTCCTGTCCGAGATCCCGTGGGACCTGTTTCATAACGGCGCGTGGTTCAGCCTCGACAAGCAGAACGTGTTCTTTACGCTCCTTTTGGGCTATCTCGGGATTTGCGCGTATGAAGGACTGGAAAAACGATGGTTTCTGCGTGCCGGTTCGATTCTGGTGCTGCTGGTGAGCTCGTACTTTCTGCATGCCGACTACGGGATTTCCGGATTCTGCTTTATCATGCTGATGTACGCGCTGCAGGACAGAGAATTGCTGCGCGATGTTGTCGGCATCATGATCCTGGGGTCGCGGTGGAAAGCGGGGTTGTCGTTCATTCCGCTTGCGCTGTATAACGAAAAACGCGGCTTCATCAAAGGTCCGGTGCTGAAATACGCGTTCTATCTCGTTTATCCGGCGCATCTGCTGATTCTGTATTTTATCAAAGTCCGGATTCTGTGATCGCACGGATCAAAAACGCTCCTTCCGGGGCGTTTTTCCGACACGAAGCACGATTGACTTTTTCGGATCTCGGGCATACAATGATGATACACGCATTTGTTCCGGAGACGGCATGAAGAAAAACGGCGCACAAAAGAAACGAATTCTTTGGATCGTGATCCCTGTCGCGGTCCTTTCGGTGCTGCTTTCGGCAAGCATGATCTGGCTGGAGACCTACTACCGAGCCGATACGGAAACGATCGCGGCGTTTTCCGCGGATCGCACCGTCCGGGAACAGACGCTCGAAAACGGCGATCTGGTCTTCGATCCGGGCAATGCAAAGACCGGGCTGATCTTCTATCCCGGCGGCAAGGTGGAGCAGGAGGCGTATGCGCCGCTGATGCGTGAGATCTCCGCAAACGGCGTTCTGTGCGTACTGTGCAAGATGCCGTTCCGGCTCGCGGTGCTCGATACGCACGCCGCGGACGGCGTTCGCGCGGCGTTTCCGGTAATTGCGCAGTGGTATATCGGCGGGCACTCTCTGGGCGGGGCGGTCGCTTCGATCGAGGTCGAGGAGCATCCGGGCGTGTATGCGGGCATGATCCTGCTCGCTTCGTTTTCGGATAAAGACCTGACGGACGAATCCCTTCGCGTGCTGTCGATCTACGGCAGCGAGGACCGCGTACTGAACCGCGAGGCGTACGAGCAGGCGAAAAGCCTGTTGCCGGAGGATGTGACGGAGGTCGTCATCGACGGCGGCTGTCATGCCGGGTTCGGCATGTACGGCGCGCAGAGCGGCGACGGGAAGCCTTCGATCACGAACGGGGAGCAGATCCGGATCACGGCAAAAGCGATCACGGACTGGCTGAACAACAGCGTTTCATCCGGCGCAAATGCCGATTGACGATTGTAAAACGAAAGTGAGGAGAAAAAATGAGCAGCTTTGAAAATCTGCGGATCGTGGACAATTTCTATCAGACGTCTCTGTACTTCCCGATGCCGACCGTCATCATCAGCACGCTGTGCGAGGACGGCAGCACGACGCTCGGACCGTATTCACTGGTGCAGCCGTACTACGTGGCGGGCAAGGACTACTATGCCATGCTGCTGTGCTGCCGCAATTCGTCGAACACGGCGCAGAACATCCTGCGCGACGGCAAGTGCGCGATCAATTTCATCGACGATAATCCGAAGTCCTTCAGGGAAGCGGTAAAGCTCAGCTGGCCCGGAGATAAGCCCTCCGATAAGATGCCGAAGTGCAACTTCCGTCTTGAAAAGAGCATGATCGAGGAGGAGACCGGCGAGAAGCGTCCGATGGTGCTGACCGACGCGATCCAGGCGATCGAGTGCACGTGGATGCGGAATCTCGACGGCGCGGAAAACGATCGGCCGGGGAATCTCAATGGCTACGAACCGCCGTATCACGATTTCAACGGCATCACGTCGAAGTTCGGCGCGCATTTCATCCTGCGCGTCGATAAGATCCTGATGAAGAAGAAATACAGCGACGCGATCATCAACGGCGTAAAGGCGAAGGATTTCCCGCCGCTGCCGGTCGATTACGGCTACCGCGATTCCAAGAACTTCTGGTTCCACCGGAAACGCCGTATGCACGCGGAGCTGCTCGCGATCCGTAAGCAGTCGCTGGAATCCGTGCGCTACGCCGCAGACCGCGCCGACGACAAGGTCAAGTTCACCGACGACGCTCTTATGACGATTCTGAACGTACCGCGCGTGTTCCTTCCGCTTGTGCTGAAGGGCTGTGTGGATTGGGCAAAGGAAAACAACGTCACGCTCGTCACCGCGGAGCACATGAAGATCATCAACGACAAGCGCGCGAAAGAAAAGAACAGGAAATAAAGCCATGAGAGAATTTCTGATCAAAATC
>CAMPAN010000026.1 GCA_946631895.1 uncultured Clostridia bacterium | reverse complement strand
CCGCCTGTTCGAGCGCCTTCTTGTACGGCATCAGCATGCCCTCGGTCATTTTGCCGGAGAGCTTCTTTTGAAGCTTTTTATTGCGCATCATGCCGCCGACCAGATACATGCCGAGGATGCGGCCTTTGCGCTTCTGCGGGAAGTCGTAGAAGCCGTGCTTCTTATAGAAGCGGTGGTCCTCCTTCATCAGTCCGCGCATCTGATAGATCAGGTCTCGGAAGATCTTCATCCCGCCGACGCCCCAGAACGTCTTCGGCGGCTGATAGGCGTGGTCGACCGCGTAGCGCAGGGTGTCGCTGAGCGCTTCGATGCCCGCGTCGGGATCGGATTCGTCGCACGCGACGCCCGCGAGGAAATTCCCGCCGACCTCGGCGCGCGCTTCGATCACGGTGCGAAGGTTCTCCTCCTCCGAAAGCGGACCGCTCACGAGGTAGCCCACGGGCTTTCCCATCGTGACCGTGCGGTGTCCGTTGCAGAACTGCCGGTCGTCGTACAGCTTCATGCGATAGCCCATCGAATGGTCCTTGATCGCAAACGCATAGACGATCGCGTCGGCGGTCTGAATCTTTTCGCGAAGGAAGCTGTCGAAGCCGTCCTTATAGACGCACGCGCCCTTTGCGGCGCATTGGAAGCACCCGAGGCAGCCGCCCGCAAACGGGAACTCGCGAAGATTTACAAGCGTCGTTTCAAACGGCGCGACGCGCAAAAACCGCGAGACCATGGCGCGGATCGGGCTCTCCTCTATGGGGTCGAAGTCCGCAACGACCGCGACTCTGCCGCCCTCCTGCATTGCGGGCGCGGCGGAATCCGATAGCGGGACCGGCGTGAAAGGCTTCGGTTCGCAGCGCGATCTTTCGGAGTACCCGCGCTCTTTACGCCACAGAATGAAGCGGAAGAATTCCTCCGCATCCTTTCGGCCCTCCGGCTTCAGAAGGTCCTCCATGTCCGCAGACAGCCCGCCGAGATAGGAAAGCCCCAGATCGTCGCAGTTGTCGCGGATGAAGCGATGCGCGGTGATGTCATAGAAATGCAGCGAGGTCGAAACTTGCGCAGCGCACTTGCCGGAAAGATCGACGCCGTGCTCCTTCATGAGCTCAATAAACCGGTGTAGCTGGCTCGGCACCAAAAACGTATAGACCGGATAGCAGAACAGCAGAAGATCGGCGCTGTTCAGCGCTTCCTCCGCCTTTGAAAAATCCTTCTCGAGCGCCTTGATGCGCTGTCCGACGTGCAGGACCTCGAAGGTCTCGTCCGGAAACCGCTTTTCGAGATACCGTACCGTCTGCAGGGTGATGCTGTTTTCGCCCTTCGGCGAGCCGTTCAGAACCAGAATTTGCATGCCCGTTCCTCCGTATTGTTTCTGTCCCGATTATACCACGCTCCGCGCGGCAGCGCAACGAGAAAGAGCCCTCCCGAAGGAGAGCTCTTTTTTGAACCGCTTATTCGCCCGTTGCGAACGCTTTTGTCCGTGCGATCAGCGCATTCTCGTCCGCAAAGAACAGATCGCCGATCACATATTTCCCGGCGGCGGTCCTTCCGACCGCATACGCGCCGTCCGCCGAAAACGCCATGTCCGTGAACGTATCCGCTGTGGCGTTCATCGAAAACAGCAAGCGGCAGTCGTCGTTCAGGTCGTAGACATCGATCCGGGTGAGCCCCGCGCACAGCGCCATCATCAGGCTCGCGTCCTCATTAAATGCGAAGGACGAATACTGCGTGCCGTTGTTCCAGATCTTTTCCACGGCGTGCGTCTTGATGTTATAGACCATCATGCGCGTCTCCACGTCGATCGCAATCAGCCGGTCCCCGGTGACTGCAAGCGCGTTGATGTAAGTATACAGCTGTCCGACCGTATCCTGTACCGTCCCGTCGCCCTGCGTGTCGAACAGCTCGATCGTGCCGTCCGGATGCGCCATCGCCGCAACGCTGCCGTCGACCGAGAAGAAAAGCTGCGGCGGATAATCCTTATAATAATTCGTCTGCTTGAACGTCGGTGAAAGCTCGTGCTGACTTGTAAGCGGCACGCACTCGACCGCCCGCTGCGCGAGATACGGCTCCATGAGTGTTCCCGAAAAGCTGTCTGCCGTCTTAACGGACGCAAGCGAAGGCAGGCTGTAGAAGAAGATCACGCCGTCATAGCGCGAGCAGAGAACCATCTTGTCCATCGGGACGATGCCGTTGAAATTGGATCCCTCCGCCGAAACGAACAGTTCGATCGCCCAGGTGTCCGCGTTGACAACGAACAGATCCTTGTTGCTCAACAGCAGATATTCTCCGTCTGCCGAGAAAGAGACCGTCGGCGAAAACATGGTGTCGTCGATGGTCGCTTCCAGAATCGTTTCGCCGGATCTGCTGTCCGCGACATACAGCTTCGCGCCGATCGTGTACGCCATGCGCTGCGAATCCGGCGAATAGACCGGTGTAACCGGCATGTCCCACTGGTTTTCTCTCTCGATCGCCTCGATCAGGATCAGATCTCCCGTATCCATATCCCATCCGGCGATAAAACCGTAATAGGAGAGACAGCACAGCGTCTTGCCGTCGGGCGAAAGCGCCCACTTATCCGCAAAGGTCCCGGGCATTTTACAGGTCGGATCGTTCGGGATGCCGGGGATAAAGACCTTCTTGCCTTCGCCGTCCAGTACGATCACCGCGGTTTCGCCCGCCTTGCCGGTGAGCACGACGCGCTCACGGTCTTCAGAGACAAGCATCTGCATGGCGTAGCCGTCCGCAACATTTGTGAACAGCTTGTTCAGCGGCAGATCCGTCACGCGCGAAAGGAAATTGTTTTCCGGGTCGTAGTCTTCCATCTGCTCGCCGACGGTATAAAAAAGCCGTTCCGTTCCTTGCGCGTCAATGAACAGGAATTTGTCCGCGTCCTGCACCAGGATCGTATCGCTGTCCTTCCAGAAGCTGGCGTTGCTGATCTCATACGGCATGTTCTGTTTGCTCGTGTAGCGGAACGCCTCGGAACCGTCCGCGGTGTTCCACACCTGCACGAACCGCCCGTAATCGCAGTCCGCGAGGAATCGCGTGCCGTCGGCGGAAAAGCGCGGATACATCATGATCGCGTTGTCCGCGGTCACCGTATACAGGATCTCGTTTTGCAGAAGGTCGACCATCGCGATCGAGTTGTTGTTGACGACGCCGACCGCTTTCGTTCCGTCCGGCGACGGCGCGATATACAGCAGCTGCATGTTCTGGTTGTTGAAGCTTGAAACGATCGTGAACGGTTCGATATACATCGTCCGACGCATCACAGCAAGGATGTCGTCGCGCCGCATCCCGTCAAATTCGTCGCTCACCGCAATCGCGTCCGTGAGGATCTTTGCCGCCTCGCGCTTTTCCCCCGCGGTGAGCGCCGCCGACGCACGCTCAATCCGTTCGCCGATGTCGTTGAAAGCGGCGTTCCTCCGCTCCTCCTCGGCGCGGCGCTGTTCCTCCTCGGCGATCCTTGCCTGCTCCTCGGCGATCCGCTGCTGTTCCGCCGCTTCACGCTTCAGTTCCTCGTTATGCAGATGGTTGACGACAAGAAATACCGCAAGCGCAGCCGCCGCAACAAGCACCGCCGCCGCAACGACGGACGCAATTTTGATCTTCCTCTGCCTTGCACGGCGTTTGAGATCGTCGAAGCTCAGATTCAGCATCGGCGCAAGGATGCGCAGCTTTTCGTTTTTGAGACGCTTGAGGCTGTCGCTCAGGCTTGCGCCGCGCATGTCCGCCGCCAGCGGCTCAATTTCGGTTGCCATGCCGTCCGGACCGTAAGCGTACCGGATCATATCCGGAAAACTGTCCTTCGGCTCGCCTTCGACCAGCACGGTCAGAACGCGATCGCGCCCCTTATGCGCGATGAAATACTCCATCTCGCGAAGACACCAGCGGCTTTCGAGATAGCGCGGCGAGCAGATCGCGATAAACCACTCGCTGCGGTCCAGCGCCGCCTCGATGTCCGCGCCGAGATCGGACGACAGCGGCAGTTCTTCCTGATCGCGGAAGACCTTTCCCATCCGTTTTTTGCCGGTCTGCTTTTTGATCGACACCGGGATGCCGTATGTTTCGATTGCCGTATGCAGCGCTTTCGCAATCTCCTGATCCGGCGACTGGTGCCGGTAACTGATAAACGCGCAGTAGCCTTGCTGTTGTTCCATAGCCCAATCCTCTCTTTCGCCAAACAGTATATCATATAAAATATGATCTGCCTATAGCGAATTGCGCTTTTTTGATACAAAAAAGCAGGCAATCTGCCTGCCCCGGGTGCCGGACGGTTCAATCCTGTTTCTTCGCCTTCTCAGCGATCTCCGGCCAGCGCTTCAGGATGTACTGCACGGCGTTCCGCTGATGCGGGACCATGCAGTCCGTGCAGTTTTTGATCCCGTTTTCCATATACGTGAAGTTGCCGCCGCACTTATCGCCGAGCATATACAGCGGGCAGTAGCAGAAGAGGCAGTTGAAATCCTCCGGATGCGCCGTCTTGTGGCACGGAAAATACCTGCAGTCGGTGTTGTTGATGAAAGAATCGCTGTTCATTGCTTTGCTCCTCTCGTTTCGTCGATGCTGTATAAAAGTGCGTTCACGATGCACGCCGCGACGTTGCTGCCGCCTTTTCTCCCTCGGGCAACGATGCACGGCACGTCCGTTTCGATGATCATCTCCTTGGACGCGACAACGTTCACAAACCCCACCGGCACGCCGATGATCAGCTTCGGGCGGTAGCCTTCGTCGATCCGTTCGCGCAGCCGGATCAGCGCCGTCGGCGCGTTGCCGATCGCAAAGATCACGTTTCCGCCGAGCTTTGCCGCCTTGTCCATGCTGACGCGCGCGCGGGTCACGCCCTGCGCCTTCGCCTCCTTGGCGACGTCCTCGTCCGTCATAAAGCAAACCGCGCTGCCGCCGAGCTTTTCCAGCGTCCGCTTATTGATCCCGGCAAGCGCCATCTGCGTATCGGTGACGACCGTCGCGCCGCCCTGCAGCGCTTCCTTTGCAAACCGCACCGCGTCCGGCGAAAAGTACAGATTGTCGGCATAGTCGAAGTCCGCCGTGGTGTGGATCACGCGCTTGATGATCGGCGCCTGTTCGGGATCGAGCGCGCGGTCCCCGAGCTCCTCCGTGATGATGCGAAAGCTTTCGCGCTCGATCTCCATCGGCGCGATCTTCACAATCTCCGTCATACGCCCTCCCTCAGAATGCGGTAAACCGCGTTCATGTCCATGTGCTTGCGGATCGTGTCGGCAAGCAGATCGTACTGCCGCTGCTTGTGCGCTTCGCCCGATACGCTGCCGAGGAGCGCCGGATCGACGCCCTTCTTCTCCGCAAGCATCCGCACGATCGCGCCCGCAACCGCGTCGCCGTCCAGAATCCCGTGCACATAGCTGCCGCAGACGTTTCCGTATATCGCACCGTCCGTTTTCTCCGTGCCCGTCACCGTATCGGAAATCGAAACGACCGGCGCGTCGCTTCCGGTCACGCCCATGTGGATCTCATACCCCTCGAACGGCAGTCCTGAAAGCACGGAAAATGCGCCGGAAAGCGTATGGAACGCACCTTTTACGCGCGTCCGCGTTTTCTGACCGGCAAACGTCGTTTCGACCGGAAGCAGTCCCATGCCGCGTAAGGTGCCGCCGTGCTCCACGCCGTGGGGATCGTTGAGCGCGCGCCCGAGCATCTGGAAGCCGCCGCAGATCCCGAACACGGCGCCGCCGCCGTCCGCAAACCGCAGGATCTTCGCTTCGAGCCCGCTTTGCCGGAGCCACAGAAGGTCCGCCATCGTGTTTTTCGTGCCGGGCAGGATCACAAGATCCGGCTCGCCGAACTCGCGAGTGGACGACACATACCGCACGGACACGCCGTCGATCGCCTCGAGCGTGCGAAAATCGGTAAAATTACTGAGCCGCGGCAGCCGCATGACCACGATATCGACGAGCGCCGCGGCTTTGTTTGCAAGCCGCTCGGAAAGGCTGTCCTCGTCGTCGATGTCCAGATGCACATACGGCACGACGCCGACGACCGGAATGCCGGTCAGCGCTTCGAGCTGTTTTAACCCCGGCGTCAGGATCGATTCGTCGCCGCGAAATTTGTTGATGACAAGCCCCTTGACCAGCGCGCGTTCGTCCGGATCCAGAAGCGCGACCGTGCCGTACAGCTGCGCGAACACGCCGCCGCGGTCGATGTCGCCGACGAGCAGCACCGGCGAGGACGCCGCCTTTGCCATGCCCATGTTCACGAACACGTCCGCGTCCTTCAAATTGATCTCCGCGGGGCTGCCCGCGCCCTCGATGACGATCACGTCGTTCTGTTCGGACAGCGTGTTGTACGCCTGCATGACCTCCGGCAGCAGCGTCTTTTTGATCGCAAAATAATCGCGTGCGGAAAGCTGCGCCCGGACCTCGCCGTTCACGATGACCTGCGAGCCCATGTCGCTCGTGGGCTTTAAAAGGATCGGGTTCATCAGCACCGACGGCTCGACGCCCGCCGCCTCCGCCTGCACGACCTGCGCCCTTCCCATCTCCAACCCCTCCTTCGTGATGAACGAGTTCAGCGCCATGTTCTGCGCCTTGAACGGTGCGACGCGGTATCCGTCCTGTCTGAACACGCGGCAAAGTCCCGCCGCAATGAGGCTCTTGCCCGCGTTGGACATCGTCCCCTGGATCATGATCGCGTTTGCCATTTATGCCTCCTTTGCCGCGAGCCGCAAAAACCGCTCGACCGGCTTCGGGTTCGATTCATAGAAGAGATGCGGAAATCCCGCAAGCAGATTGCCGTCCGCGTGGATGCAGGTCCATTCTCTGCCGTTCGGCTTCACGGCGTCAAACGCCGCGCCGTTGTTCGCGCTTTCGAAATAGTGGAACTCGTGTGCCCGAATCGCTTCTCCGGCTTTGAAAAATGCGTTGTCCTCCCGCGCCGAAAGCGTGATATAGCCGAACCGACCAAGCTTCTGCGTGCGGAACGCGTCCGTATGAAGCACGCCGCACATCGGGTACGCCGTTCCGTCCATGTCGGAAAGCGTGTCATGGAGATACAGGAACCCGCCGCATTCGGCAAGGGTCGGCATGCCGCGTTCGATCGCGTTCCGGATCGCCGCGCGCATTGCGGCGTTCTCGGAAAGCTGCTTTGCGTAAAGCTCCGGATACCCGCCGGGGAGGATCATCCCCTGCGTGCCCGCGGGCAGCGCCGTATCGTGCAGCGGCGAAAAGAAGTTCAGTTCCGCGCCGTACCGTTCGAGCAGCGCAAGATTGTCGCGGTAGAGGAAGCAGAACGCCTCGTCCTTTGCCACGGCGATCACCGTTTTCGGCATGTCCGGCGCCGCCGGAGCTTTCGGCACGGCAAGCGCCGGCGCGGATTCCATGATGCGCAAAAGCGCGTCAAAGTCGAGCGTTTCCGCAAGCAGCGCGGCCAGCGCATCCAGCTTTTCGGAAAGGTCCTTTACCCCGTCCGGGGTGACGAGTCCGAGGTGGCGGCTTTCGATCATCAGCGCGTCGGACTTCGGCACGAAGCCGACCGGCCCGACGCCCATCGCTTCGACCGCGGGGCGCAGCGCCCGATACACGGGCTCGCTCATGCGGTTGAAAATGACGCCCCTGATGCTGCTGTCCGGGCGGAAATCCAGGAAGCCTTTGAGCGTCGCAAGCGCGGAAAGGCTCTGCCCTCTTGCGTCGACGATCAGCACGACCGGCACAGAAAGCGCCTTTGCGACGGCGTATGTGCTCGCCTCGTCGCTTGCGGCGGAAAGCCCGTCGTAATAGCCCATCACGCCCTCGATCACGGCGCAGTCGGCGTCCTTCGCGTTCTGCGCGTACAGCCGGCGCATCTGCGCTTCGTCGGAAAAGAACAGGTCCAGCGTGCCGCTTTTAACGCCGACCACATGCTCGTGAAACAGCGGGTCGATGTAATCCGGTCCGCACTTAAACGCCGAAACGGCTTTGCCGCGGTTTTTGAGCGCGCGCAGGATCCCGCACACGACCGTGGTTTTGCCGCTGCCGGAGGAAGGCGCGGCGAACAGAACGCGCGGACTACGCATCTTCTCCCGCCCCCTCGCACGAAATGATGTATACCGGATTCTGCGCGGTCATCAGATGATACCCGCCGACCTTCCGCCCGCGTGAAACGTTCAGCTCGACGATCTCCTCGTTCCGAAGCGGCAGCGCTTTGATCGCCGCCGTCGCCTCCGCAAACGTCTCGGCGGTCACGGTGTTCAGTACGATGCGCACGCGCGGATTCTTCGAAAGCGCCGCTTCGATGATCTCTTTGAGGTTCCCGCTGCTGCCGCCGATGAAGACGTGCGTGGGCGCGGGAAGCTTGGAAAGCGCCTCCGGCGCCGTTCCCTCGATCACCGTCACGTTCGAAACGCCGAGATGGCGCTTGTTTTGTTCGATCAGCGCACAGGCGTCCGCTTTTTTCTCGACCGCAAAAACTTCGCCGTTTTCCGCCGCCTCCGCCATTTCGATCGACACCGAGCCGGTCCCCGCGCCGACGTCCCAGCAGACCGCGTTCCTTGTCAGCCGGAACTTCGAAAGCGTTACCGCGCGGACCTCGGACTTGGTCATGGGCACTTCGGTACGCAGGAAATCGCCGTCGTCCCTGCCGTGCGTCACGACGGTCTCCGGGTTCGGATTCTCGATGAACAGCACCGCAAGCGGGTCGACCGCTTTGCCGCAAAGTGCCGCCGCCGTTCCCGACACGATCCGTTCGTTCGGATAGGACAGGTTTTCGCCGATCGTCACGCGGACTTCGCCGAGCCCGTACTCCGTCAGCGCTGCAAGGATCGACGGTACGTCCGTTTTCCCGCCGGTCAGCAGAAACAGCTTCGGATTGCGCCGGACGAGCGCAACCACGTTCGCCGCCCTGCCGTGCGCGGACGCAAGCGCCGCGTCGTCCCACGACGTGCGGCATTTTGCCGCAAGATACACGACCGATGAGATCCCGGGAATGATTTCTGGCTCCAGATCGCCGATCCGTTCCAGAAGCGTTTTCGTCCCGCTGAAAAAGCCGGTGTCGCCGGACATGGCGACGACAATGCGTTTTGCCGTGCCGTCCCGGATGATGCGCTCGATCTCGGCGGACGCAATCGCGTTCTCAACGGCCTTTCCCCTTGTGTCGATCGCGTCGGTCACTCGCTTTGCGCCGATGATCAGTTCCGCATCCCCGATCGCCGCCTTTGCCGCGGCCGTCAGCATTCCTGCGCTTCCCGTGCCGATGCCGAGGATCGTGACCTGCTTTTTGTCCCGAAGTCCGAACCGCTCCCGCAGAAGCGCAAGGCAGTCCGCCTCCGATATCCCCTCCTCCGCCGGGCGGCGGATGACGACCGGCGTTGCGCCGCATTTCTTTGCCGCTTCGATCTTTTCCGCAAAGCCGCCGGACGCGCCGGTGTCCTTGGTGACGAGATACTTTGCGCCGATCGCCCGGAGCGTCGCTTCGTTCATCTCCTCGGAGAACGGTCCCTGCATGCAGATGAGATTCCTCCCCGAAAAGCCGAGCGCAAACGCCGCGTCCGCCGATTCCTTCACCGGCAGGATGCGGGCGTAGAGCCGCGTTTCAAAATCTTTGACTTCCGTATAGCGGGCAAGCTCCTTGCTGCCGACGGTCAGCAGCACGTTGCCCTCCGTTCCGTTCAGATACCGCACGGCGGCGTCCGTGTCCGCAACGAACACGCAGCCCGCGGCGTCCTCGCTTCCGCGCAGCACGCGGATGTATTCCGTTCCCGTTCTTTCGGAAACGGCTTTCAGCGTCTTCGTGACCTCGACCGCGTACGGATGCGTCGCGTCGATCAGAAGCGAAGCCTGCGTCTCTTTGAGCAGCGCTTCGATCTCGTCCGCGTTTTTGCGTCCGAACACCGCGTGTACGTTTCCGGCGGGCGCGATCAGCGTTTCTCCGTATTCCGTTGCGACGCTGACGGTCACCGATACGGGCGCGCCCAGAAGCGCTTCCGCGATCTCGCGTCCCTCAGTCGTGCCTGCGAACAAAAGAATGCTATTCATACAGATATCCTCTCGGCGTCACCATTTTTCCGTTGACGATCTTCGTCTGGGAATTGCCGATAAACACGGTGGAAAACATATCGACCTCGGTGTCCCGAAGTTCTGCAAGCGTCAGCACCCGCGCTTCCTCGCCGTCCCGCCCGATGTTCCTTGCGATGCCGCAGACGGTCTCCGGCGAAGCGAATCGCAGCACCAGATCGCACGCGCGGGCAAGATAGTCGCGGCGCTTATGGCTCGACGGATTGTAAAGACAGATCACAAAGTCCGCTTCGGCGGCGGCAAGAAGGCGTTTTTCGATCTTCTCCCACGGGGTCAGAAGATCGGAAAGCGAGATCACCGCAAAGTCGTGCATCAGCGGCGCGCCTAAGATCGCCGCGCCGGAAAGCACCGCGGAAACGCCGGGAACCGTAATAAGCTCCACGCCGGGATATTCGGGCAAAAGCTCTTCGCACAGTCCGCTCATGCCGTACACGCCCGCGTCGCCGGAGCAGATCATGGCGACCGTTTTTCCCGTCGACGCCGTTTCAAGCGCAAGCCGCACGCGATCGACCTCTTTCCGCATCGGGGTCGAAAGATACGTCTTGTCCGGAAACGCGTCGCGCACCAGATCGATATAGACCGTATAGCCCACGATCACGTCGCATGCTTCCAGTACGTTTTTTGCGCGGACCGTCATGCCGTCCGCACCGCCGGGACCGAGTCCCACCGCATACAGCTTATTCAAACGAGATCCCCTCCTTGCTTTCCGCCAGCGCGAAGGTCATGCCGTCCTCCGCGATCTTTTTTATAACCAGTTCGCCTTGGGACGCGCAGACCGCCGCGCGTTCCGAAATGCAGTCGACGCCGGTCGTTTCCTTCACAAACGCCGAGCCGGAAAACGTTCCCGGCACCGCGTTCAGCTCGTCCGCCGAGTAGGTATAAAACGGCAGCCGGTTCGCATCGGCAAATGCGATCAGCCCCGGTTCGTCCCGCTTCAGGTCGATGCTCGCCATGCAGCGGAGCGCTTCGAACGGAACGCCGTGCGCCGCGAGATTCCGGCGGATGAAGGCGTCCAGCGCCGCCGCGTCCTTGCCGCGTTTGCAGCCGACGCCGAGCGCATAGCGCTGCGGGATCAAGCGGAGCGTCCTCTGAAACGGCGCTTTGTTTTCCGCGGAAACGCAGACGCCGAGCTGCGCGGCTTCCGTTGTGAGTCCCGCGGGAAGCGTCCCCGAAACCGGAAGATCGGACGAGAAGCCCACCGGCTCGCCCGCAAGCAGCGCCGCGGAGACCTCCTTGCAAAGCGCCATATCGGTGATGAACAGGCGGTTGTTCTTTGCAAACACGTCGACCGCAAAGAGCCCGTTCACGTCGGTCGCGGTCGTGATCACCGGCGTTGCGCCGATCGCCGCCGCAAGCGTTTCCGCAAGCGCGTTCGCCCCGCCGATGTGTCCCGAAAGCAGCGGGACCGCGAACGTTCCCTTCTCGTCGAGCACGAGCACCGCGGGATCGGTCTTCTTGTCCCGCACCCACGGCGCGATCGCCCGCACCGCAATGCCCGCCGCGCACACAAAGATCAGCGCGTCGGCGTTTTGAAAGCCGTCCCCCGCCCATTCCGATGCGGAACGGCGGAGCGGTTCGTCGCCTTCCCCGCAGAATTTCGCAAGCGCGAACGTGCGGCAGACGTGCCCCTTGCCGTTCAGCGCGTCCGAAACGCGCCGCGCGGTCTTCCCGCCGCGCGCGGTGTAGGAAACGATCCAAACCTCCATACGTTACTCCTTCGCGGGACGGAACTCCGTCGCAAACGCGGGATTGTACAGCTCCGAGCGCGCATAGCCGCTCTGCCGTACCGCGTCGCCCACGATGATGAGCGCGGTCTTTCTGATGCCGTTCTGCTTTGCGCAGTCGGCAAGCGAGGAAACCGTGCAGAGCACCGTCTTTTCGTCCGGCCAGCTTGCCTTATAGACGATCGCCGCGGGCGTTTCGGGATCGTAGCCGCCCTCGATCAGCTCCTGCTGCGTCTTTTCCAACAGTCCGGTGCTTAAAAACAGCACCATCGTCGCCTTATGCTTTGCAAACGCGCGGACGCTTTCGCGCTCCGGCACCGGCGTTCTGCCCGCCATCCGCGTGATGACGACGCTCTGCGAAACGTTCGGCAGCGTGTATTCCATGTTCAGCGCCGCCGCCGCGCCGCAGAACGAGCTGACGCCGGGGGTGTAATCATAGGCGATCCCCTTTTCGTCGAGCGCGTCCATCTGCTCGCGGATCGCGCCGTACAGGCACGGGTCGCCGGTGTGCAGACGCACGACGGAAAGCCCGCGCTCCTCCGCGTCGAACATGACGGAAAGCACCTCTTCAAGCGTCATTTCCGCGCTGTTATAAATCTTTGCGCCCGCCTTGGCATAGGTCAAAAGCGCCGGATTCACCAGGGAACCGGCATAGATGATGACGTCGGCTTCCTGTAAAAGCCGCTGCCCGCGCACGGTGATGAGATCGGCTGCGCCGCAGCCCGCGCCTACAAAACGGATCATACGTCCTCCTTTACGACCGTCACAAGATAGTATCCGGCATCCGCCGGGATGTCCGAAAGCGATTCGTACACGCGCTCGTGTTCCGTACCGCAGTTTTCGACCGCCTGCGCCTTTGCGCCGCATTCGGCAAGCGCGGACAGAAGCGCGGGCAGCTCGCCCTTCATAAACACCTTTGTGCCCGGAAATGTAAGCGCGTCCTTTGCGTTTGCGCTGCCCGGAAAGATGTGCAGCGGCTCGCGGTCGGTGCAAAGCGGTGTTTTTAGCGCCGCCGCTCCCGCGCAGAACGAGGTCACGCCGGGAACCCATTGCACCTCGAATCCCATTGCCGAGACCTTTTCGGCAAGGTACGCGAACGTCGAATAGACCGAGGGATCGCCGAGCGTAACGAACACGACGGTTTTGCCCGCCGAAAGCGCGCCCGCGATTCGTTCCGCGCCGGCTTCATACGCCGCTTCGCGGATGGTTTGATCGTGCGTCATCGGCATATCGACGCAAAGAAGCGGCTTGTCCTTTGCTTCCGGAACCGCGCCGCAGGCGATCCCGTACGCAAAGCATTTTTCGGGATCCCTGTGCGGAATCGCAAGCACGTCGCAGGATCGGATCAGCCGCGCTGCCTTGCACGTCAATAGCTCCGGATCGCCGGGTCCCGTGCCGACGCCGTAAAAGATTCCGTTCATATGCCCTCCTTTGTCCAGAGCGCCGCAAGGCGGTTTTGAAGCAGTTCGCGGTTCCCCGTCGTGAACACAATGACGCCGAGCGCGATCGCGCCCTTGAACCGTCCCTGCAGGGAAAAGTCGATGCGTTCCCGGAGCACGTCCGCCGCGTTGGACAGCAGTCCCCGTTCCTCCAGGATGCGCAGCATTTCGTCGGTCGTCACGCAGCCGAGCATCGACAGCGCCGTGTCCGCGTCCGCGCCGGCGCGCAGCGCCGCCGCCGCCATCAGCTCCGCGCGGCAGTCGCCCTCCCTCGAATGCGTATTCATGATCCCGCCGGACAGCTTGACGAACTTGCCGATGTGCCCGCAGAGCAGCGCTTCGGAAAAGCCCGCATCGATCGCGGCTTCGATCGCCTTGCCGACGTAGTTCGAGCACTTCACGATCCGCTCGTCCGGGATCCCGTACCGCGCGGCAAGGAAGTCCGCGCCGTAGTTGCCGGGCGTTAATATCAGCCGTGTGTCGCCGAGCGCTTTTCTTTGCCGGATCTCCAGCACGATGCTGTCGATCAGCGCGTCTTCGCTCATCGGTTCGACGATGCCGCTGGTGCCGAGGATCGAGATCCCGCCGACGATGCCGAGCCGCGGATTGAACGTTTTCTCCGCAAGCGCTTCGCCCTCCGGGATCGAGATCACGACCGAAAGCCCGCCGCGGTATTCCCATTCCTCCGCAACCGTTTCGACCGCAAGCCGGATCATCTCGCGCGGGACGGGATTGATCGCCGCCTCGCCGATGTTCTGCTTCAATCCGGGCTTCGTCACCCTGCCGACGCCGACGCCGCCGTCGATCGCGATCCCCGGTTCGTCCGAAAACGCGACCCGCGCAAAGACGAGCACGCCGTCGGTCACGTCCGGGTCGTCGCCCGCATCCTTGCGCACCGCGCAGGAAGCGAAGTTCGCGCCGCGCACGGGTTCCTGCACCGGCAGCGAAAGGTCGATGCCCTTCGGCGTGCGCAGCGAAACGGTCTCCGATGCCGCGCCGGACAGCAGCAGGATCGCCGCCGCCTTTGCCGCCGCCGCGGCGCAGGTTCCGGTCGTGAAGCCGAAACGCAGTTTTTTGCCGTCCTTCTGAACGAACAGATCCTCAACGCCGGTCTTACCCATGCAGTGCCTCCGCAATCGCCGCGATCAGTGCGGCGTTTTCCTCATGCGTGCGCACCGCAATGCGCACGTCGCCCTTCAAAAGTCCGCGATAATTGCTGCAGTCGCGCACCAGAATGCCGCGTTCCAGCAGCGTTTCGTACAGCGTCGGCACGCCGGACAGCAGCAGAAAGTTTGCGTCGCCGGGCAGCGCCGATATGCCGAGCGCCGTCAGTTCGGCGCAAAGATACGCCTTTTCCGTGCGGAACAGCGCCCGCGCTTTTTCCGCCCAATCCGGACAGTCCAGCGCCGCAAGTCCCGCCGCCTGCGCGACCGTCGACACGTTCCACGGCTGTACGGCTTCGGACATGCCGGAAAGCAGCCCGCGATCCCTTGAGATCGCATAGCCCAGCCGCACGCCCGCCATGCCGTAGGTCTTCGTAAACGCGTGCAGCGTCAGCACGCGATCGTTTTTTGCAAGATGTCCGACGAGCGAAAACGCCTTATCCCCGTCGCAAAGATCCTGAAAGCACTCGTCCAGAAACAGCCAAGTCCCGGTCTCTCTGCAGCGGTCGAGGATCTTCAGAAGCAATTCTTTGCCGACGCTGCGTCCCGTCGGATTGTTCGGCGAACAGAGCAGCAGAACGTCCGTCTCCTCCGTGATCGCGCCGAGCAGATCCCCGGTCGGCGCAAAGCCGTTCTCCCGCCGAAGCGGATAAAATACCGGCTCGACGCCGTTTGCACGGAGCGCGGTCTCGTACTCCGCAAACGACGGCACGGGCAGCAGCGCGCGCTTCGGACGGATCGCCTGCACGAACGAAAAGATCAGTTCCGCGGCGCCGTTGCCGCACAGGATCTCCTCCGGCAGAATGCCGTGCCGCGCCGCAAGCTTCTCCCGCAGCGCGGTACAGTACGGATCCGGATAGCGCGAAACGTCCTCCGCCGCGGCGCGGATCGCCGCCTTGACGGGCTCCGGCGTGCCGAACGGGTTCACGTTCGCGGAAAAATCGAGCGTGACGCGGTTCCGATAGACGTCGCCGCCGTGAACATACTTCCCTAAAATCATAGACCGAGCCCTCCGAAAAACGCAAGCGGCAGCAGGATCGCTTCGAACAGGAGCAGCACCAAAATGCTCGCGCCGTACATGAGCCCGGACGTACGCCGCACGTCCGCGCGTTCGATCGGGCGATCGCCGTCGCCGAGCGTGGGCTTTTCCACGCGCCTGCCGAAATAGCTTGCCGGTCCCGCAAGCTCAATGTGCAGCGCGCCTGCCGCGACCGATTCGGTCTGCGCGGAGTTCGGGCTCGCGTGCTTTCTGCGATCGCGCTTCCAAATGCGGAACGCGTTCCTCCCGTCGAGCCGGAAAGCCGGCGCGGCGGCGATCATGGCAAGCGCTGAAAGCCTCGCCGGAATAAAGTTTGCCGCGTCGTCCAGCTTTGCCGCGGCGCGTCCGAAATACAGATAGCGGTCGTTTTTATAGCCGACCATCGAATCCATCGTGTTGATCGCCTTGTAGAAGAACCCGCCGACCGCGCCGAACAGAAGCATAAAGAGCATCGGCGCGATCACGCCGTCCGACGCGTTCTCCGCCACGGTCTCGACCGTCGCCTTTAAAACCTGTTCCTCCGAGAGCTCGTCCGTGTCGCGTCCCACGAGCATGGAGACCTGTTTCCGACCGGCTTCAAGCCCGTCCGTTTCGAGCGCCTTCACGACCTTTTGCGCCTCCTTTGCAAGGCACCTTGCCGCAAAGCACTGCCAGCACATGATCGAGCTCATCGCAAAATACGCCCACGGGGACAGCAGATACAGTCCGAACAGGATCCCGAAGCTTACGCCCGCGGACAGGATCGGCACCAGGATCGCCATGATAAGCCCCGCATAGAACGCGCCGCGGTCGGTCTTCGGAAAGATGCGCCGCAGACCCTTTTCGGAAAGGGAGATCAGCTTGCCGATCAGCACCACCGGATGCAAAAGCCACGCAGGGTCTCCGATCGCGCAGTCGATCAGAAATCCGAGCAGAACGGATAACAGTGTCAGCTGCCAAAGCGTCATGCTTCGCCCTCCCCGAGAAGCGCGTCGGCGTCGACGAGAATGCCCGCCGCCTGCGCCGCCTGGTATAAACTCTTATTTGCCGCGTTGGTCTCGCCGAACGCGGGCACGGTCGAAAGGACCCTGCCGATCTCCGTCATGCGCTTTCTGACGTTCTCCGTGTCCGCAGCCGCCGCAAACGCCGGAATCCCATAGAGCTCCGCCGCAAGCGCCTTCGCCGTCGGATAGTCGAGATCGCTTTCGGGCAGGATGCCCGCCGCAAACGGGATCCCCGCCCGCTGCAGCGCGCGATACACGGGAACGCCGCTGCCCCCGCCGCCGATCACAAAGACCTGCGGCTCGCCCGAAACGGCGGGAAGCTCCACGCTTCCGAACAGCGCGTTGAAGCTGCCGCGTTCGATTCCGTACAGCGCGGCGATATATTCGTCCGTAAAGATGTTTTCCGGCGTGTCGCAGCGGTCGATGCGGTTGTTCGCCACGCAGACTACGCGGTCCGAGATCTTCTCGGCAAGGTCGAGCTCGTGCAGGGACACGATGACCGCCACGTTGTTTTCCCGCACCATGCGTTTCAGGATGTCCAATAGTTCCAGCTTGTGCTTCACGTCGAGGAACGAGGTCGGCTCGTCGAGCACGATGATCTCCGGCTGCTGCGCGATCGCGCGGGCAAGCAGGATGCGCTGGCGCTGTCCGTCCGAGATCGCGGAAAACGGGCGGTCGGCAAAGTCCATCGCATGGACCGTTTCGAGCGCGGCGTCGACGATCGCGCGGTCCTCCTTCGAGAGAAGACCGAGCCTGCCGGTATACGGATAGCGCCCGGTTGCGGCAATGTCCCAACAGGTCAGAAGTTCGGCTTTGATCCGCTCGGTCATCACGATCGCGAGCTTTTTCGCGATGTCGCGCTCCCGTAAGCCCGCCATGTCGCGCCCGTCGAGCACGACCGTGCCCGCGATCAGTTTAAGCTGCTTAATCATGCTTTTCAGGATCGTGGACTTGCCGGAGCCGTTCGGACCGATCAGCGTCAGAATCTCGCCGCGCCGGACGCCGATGTCGATGTTTTCGATCAGCGGCTTGCCGTCGTAGCCGACGGTCATCTGTTCGGCGGAAATATAGTACGTACCGTTCATCGTTCGCCCTCCTTCTGCCTTCTGAGCATGACAAGGATGACGATCGGCGCGCCGAACACGGCGGTCACCGAGCTGATGGAAAGCTCGTTCGGCGCGAACGCCGTCCGCGCAATGAGATCGCAGAAGAGGCAGAACACCGCGCCGCCCAAAAAACACGCGGGGATCA
>CAMPAN010000025.1 GCA_946631895.1 uncultured Clostridia bacterium | reverse complement strand
CGACGTGGATGTTGTTGTTGATGAGGTAGTGCAGCAGATCGACGACGTTGCCGTGATACGCGATCGCAAGCGGCTTGCCTTCCTTCTGCGCTTCCTGCGCCCATGCAACGCACGTTGCAAGATCGTCGCTGACTTTGCTGACCCAGCCCTGCTGATAGCGTGTTTCGATGCGGGAATAGTCGACCTCCGCGATGATCGCGGCTGCGCCGGCGATCTCCGCCGCCTTGCCCTGCGCGCCGCTCATGCCGCCGAGACCTGCGGACACGAACAGGCGTCCCGCAAGGTCCTTGTCCTTCGGAATGCCGAGCTTCAGTCTGCCCGCGTTCAGCAGCGTGTTGAACGTGCCGTGGACGATGCCCTGCGGTCCGATGTACATCCAGCCGCCCGCGGTCATCTGCCCGTAGTTCGCAACGCCCATCGCGGCGGCGCGGTTGAAATCGGCGGGGTTGTCGAAGAGACCGACCATCAGACCGTTCGTCAGGATGACGCGCGGTGCGTTCTCGTGCGAGCGGAAGACGCCGAGCGGATGCCCCGACTCGATGACGAGCGTCTGCGTGTTCGTGAGCTCTTTGAAATACTGCTTGATCAGCAGGTACTGCATCCAGTTCTGGCAGACCTGACCGGTCTCGCCGTAGGTGACGAGCTCATAGGGGTAGAGCGCGACCTCGAAGTCGAGGTTGTTGTCGATCATGACCTGGAACGCTTTGCCCTCGATGCACTTGCCCTCGTAGCAGTCGATCGGCTTGCCCCACAGCCGTCCTTCGGGACGGAAGCGGTAGCCGTAGATCCTGCCGCGGGTTTTGAGTTCCTCCATGAATTCCGGCGCAAGCTCCTCATGGAATTTCTCCGGAATGTAGCGCAGCGCGTTCTTCAGCGCGATCTCCATGTCGTGCTCCGAAAGTACGGAGTCACGCCGCGGCGCACGGCGAATGCCTTCGATAAAGGGCTTCTTTTCGGGAAGCCGGTCCAGCTTCAATACGCAGTCCATAAAATCCTCCTTACAGTAATCAATGGAAATCAGGCAGCATCGACTTGACGTCGTTTTCAATCGCGCCTGTGCGGATCAGTTTGTTCATCGCCTCGATCATCGGATGTATCTCCTCGTCCTTCGCGTAGAACGGCACGACGGCGCGGACCTTATCGTACACGGTCTGCTGCGCCGGGCTCAGCTCGACGTTCTTGCGGAGGTCGATGCCCTGCACCGCCGCCATCAGCTCGAACGCGAGGACGGAGTACAGGTTGTTCACGATGCGGCGGAAGTTGCGCGCGGCGGTCGTGCCCATCGAAACGTGGTCCTCCTGGTTTGCCGAGGACGGGATCGAATCGACGCTTGCCGGATGCGCAAAGACCTTGTTTTCGGAGACGAGCGACGCCGCCGAATACTGGCAGATCATATAGCCCGAGTTGATGCCGCCGTCGGGCGCTAAAAATGCGGGAAGACCGTTACTTAGCGCCGGATTTACCATGCGCTCCATGCGGCGCTCGGAGATGTTCGATAGCTCTGCCGCCGCGGCGGACATATAGTCCATCACGAGCGCGATCGGCTCGCCGTGGAAATTGCCGCCGGAGATGACGCTCTCGTCGTCCAGGAACAGGATCGGATTGTCAGTGACGGAGTTCAGCTCGGTTTCAAGCACCTTGCGGACGTGCGCAAGCGCGTCGCGCACCGCGCCGTGCACCTGCGGGATGCAGCGGAGTGCGTAGGCGTCCTGCACGCGGAGGTTGCGGTTCCGCTCCATCGACGGGCTGTTCGCGCAGATCGTACGCATGTTCTTTGCGACGAGCGCCTGTCCCGCATGCGGACGGACCGCGTGGATGCGCGGGTCGAACGCAGAAAGAAGCCCCGTGAGCGCCTGCATCGTCATTGACGCCGTGATGTCGGCAAGCGCCGCCGCACGGTTCAGATCGTACCATGCAAGCGTGCCGATCGCCGTCATGCACTGCGTGCCGTTGATGAGCGCAAGCCCTTCCTTCGCCAGCAGGTGGAACGTCGGGAGCTTCGCCTTTGCCATCGCTTCCGCGCCGGGCATTTTCTTTCCCCGATAGGTCGCTTCGCCGCGACCCAGAAGCACCAGCGCCATGTGCGCAAGCGGCGCGAGGTCGCCGGACGCGCCCAAAGAGCCCTGTTCGGGGATCACGGGCGTCACGCCTTTGTTCAGCATGCCGATCAGCGTCTCGATGATCTCGCGGCGAATGCCGGAATTGCCCTTTGAAAGCGCATTTGCGCGGAGCAGCATCATCGCGCGGGCGGTCTCCTCGTTCAGCGGTTCGCCGACGGCGACGCAGTGACTTAGGATCAGGTTTTCCTGAAGCTGCGCGCTCTTGTCGCTTGAAATCGTGATCTTACTGAACTCGCCGAAGCCCGTGGAAATGCCGTAGACCGTGCGTCCCTCCGCGACGATCTTGTCCACCAGCGCGCGGGACGCGTCGATGCGGGCAAAGGTCCTGGGTGAGAGCGAAACGCGCGCGTGAAAACGTGCGACTGCAACGACCTGTTCGATGCGAAGCGACTCGCCGTCCAGGGTGACGTGACGAATGTTTTCTGTCAGATGATTCATGCACATTCCTTCCCGATACACATAGTTTTCGGTTTCGATAACCGTACTTATTTATCATATCATTTGCGCCGATCGGTGTCAAACCGGCGGACCGTCTTTTCGATAATATATAATAGTTATGTCCCGCAGGGACAATTCATGTGCTGTGCCGCATGTGTTTACAGAGTGTTCATTCCTCCGACACGAAATAGTTGCCTTTTGCATGCTATACTGAACGGTACCAACACGAGGAGGGGGACGGCATGAACACTCGGTTTTACAACGCGCGCATCCTGCCGATGGAAACGGCGGACGGAACGGTACTCGAAGGCGAGCTCTGGGTGCAGGGCGACCGCATCGCGCTGGTCGGCGATCCGAACGGACGGGAGCCGCTTGCGTTCGACCGCGAGATCGACTGCAAGGGCAATCTTTTGCTGCCCGGCTTCAAGAACGCGCACACCCACTCCGCCATGACGTTTCTGCGCTCCTTTGCCGACGACAAGCCGCTGCACAACTGGCTGCACGAGGACGTCTTCCCGATGGAAGCGCACCTGACCGGCGACGATATTTACGATCTGACCAAGCTCGCCGTGCTCGAATATGTGTCCGGCGGCGTCACGGCGGCGTTCGATATGTACTACCACGTGGAGCGCATCGCCGAATGTGCGTGCGACACAGGCTTCCGCTTTACAATCTGCGGCGCGGCGAACGATTTCGGCGGGACGGCGGAATCGACAAAGCAGGATTTTGAATTGCTGAACCGCTTCGGTCCGCTGGTCAACTGCCGGATCGGCTTCCATGCAGAGTATACGACAAGCGAACCGCTTTTACGGGATCTTGCCGCGCTGTCGCAGGAGCTTCATGAACCGGTCTTTACGCACCTTTCCGAAACGGCGGCGGAGGTCGACGACTGCATCAGACGCACCGGCATGTCGCCGATCGCGTATCTCGATTCGCTCGGCATGTTCAATTACGGCGGCGGCGGGTTCCATATGGTACACCCCCGCGAGGGCGATTTGGAGATCATGAAGGCGCGCGGCTTGTATGTCTGCACGAATCCGGCAAGCAACGTCAAGCTTTCGAGCGGCGTCGCGCCGATCGAAACGTATTACCGGGAAAACATCCCGGTCGCGATCGGCACGGACGGTCCGGCAAGCAACAACTGTCTCGATATGTTCCGCGAGATGTTCCTTGCGACCGGACTGCAGAAGCTGACCGTCGGCGCGGCTGCGGCGGACCCGATCCGCGTGCTGCACTCGGCATGTTCCGTCGGCGCGGATATGATGGGGCGCTCCGACTGCAACTGTCTCAAAGAAGGCAAGCAGGCGGACGTCGTGATGCTCGATCTTCATACGCCGAACATGCAGCCCATCAACAACATTGCAAAAAACGTCGTGTACAGCGGCAGCAAAGCGAACGTCGCGCTGACGATGGTCGCGGGAAAGATCCTTTACGAGCGCGGCGAATACATCTTCGACGTCGATCCCGAGGCGGTCTACGCAAAGGCGAATGAGATCATCACAAGAATCCGGAGATCGGAGGGACGGTAAATATGGCGCACATCGAGGTCATAGCGGAATACAACGATCGCGGCGCGATGCTCTGGGCGGATTCCTACCCGGGCGCATTCTCCCGCGGGGAAACGGTGTCGAAGGCGCTGGAGAAGTTTCCGAAAGCGCTGTCCGAATACGCGCAGTGGGCGCACGGCGCGCCGCTTCCGAACCTTGCGGAATCGGACTTTGTCGTGACGCACGCCTATAGATCGGATCTTCAGGTGGAGGACGCGGACAGCGACGTGCTGTTTCCATCGGAGCGCCTGCCGATGGATATGACCGAGTACACGCAGAAGAAGCAGCTTTGTCTGCGCTCGGCGCAGGACTTTGAAAAGCTGCTCAATTCGATCCCGCAGAAGGACCGCGCGCTCAGAAAATCCCGGCGCACGTTCTACGGCAAGATCCCGTGCTCGGCGCGCGAGATGGCGGACCACACGAACCGCACGCTTTCGTATTACGCGAACGGGCTCGGCATCGTGTTCGAGAACGAGGGCGGACTCCTGGAAAACCGCAAGCGGCTGTTCCGGGCGATCGAAGCGACGCCGAACTTCCTGCTGCCCCGCGTGCACGAAGCCTCCGACGGCGAGCTGTGGACACTCCGCAAGCTCCTCCGCCGCCTCCTCTGGCACGACCGCATCCACGCATACGCGCTCTGGCGCCATGCGATCACCTTCTGGCAGAAGGAGCGCATCCAAAACCCGTTCTTCTTCTCGGCGGAAAAGTAAGCGCGCCCGGCACGGTCGAAGATTGTCCCTGTGATACACGGTAAAATTAGTCCTTGACAATTATCGGGGGTTCCTCTATAATAGGAAAGGTTAATTTGGCGTTATGCGCCATCACTATATTCGGAAGAAAGAGGTGTAGGATATGGTACGTACCTATCAGCCCAAGAAGAGACAGCGCAGCAAGGTTCACGGATTCCGTAAGCGTATGGCGACTGCGGACGGTCGTAACGTTCTGAAGCGCAGACGCGCAAAGGGCCGCAAGAAGCTGAGCGCGTAACGCGTTCCGGCAGGTTTTATTTTGTCCAAAATGCAGAGACAGAGCGCTTGCGGCAGGCATTTCGCTTGCCGTATGTTGCTTTATAGGGGAACTCGTATTCGGTGAATCGATCCTATTCTCTGAAACGGCATAAGGAGTTTCGCTATACCTACGCGCGCGGGCGTGCACAAAGCCTTTCGCTGTTCACGCTCGTTTACGTTAAGAGCCGGAACGAAACGGTCCGCGTCGGCTTTTCAGTGTCGAAGCGGATCGGCAACGCCGTACACAGAAATCGGGCAAAACGCCGCATGCGCGCCGCGCTGACGCCGCTGCTTCCCCGCATTGCGGGAGGCTTCAATGTGATCTTCGTCGCAAAGCCGGAGGTGCTCGAGGCGCCGTTTTCGGAACTCGGCGCACAGATGGAAACGCTTCTTCGGCGCGCGGGACTCTGGAGGGAAGACGCATGAAACGCGTTCTTCTTGCGATGCTTCGATTCTATAAGCGCAGTATTTCCCCGCTTTTGCCGAACGCGTGCCGGTTCACGCCGACCTGCTCGGAATACGCAATGGAAGCGATCCAAAAGCACGGCGCGCTGAAAGGCACGGGGCTTGCGATCTGGCGCGTGCTCCGCTGCAATCCGTTCTGTAAAGGCGGATACGATCCTGTTCCCGAACCCAAAAAACACAAGGAGAGCATTTCATGAATTCATCCTTTTTCCTCGTCAAATGGCTGTTTCAAGCGATGGACTGGGTCTATCGGCAAATGTGCTCGCTGTTTACGCCCGGAGGATGGGTCGTCGTTCTGACGATCTTCCTTTTCACGCTCGCCATCAAGCTTTTGACGATCTTCTCCGACATCAAATCCCGCAAGTCGGGTATCCAGATGCAGGCGATCCAGCCGGAACTTGACAAGCTCAAGAAAAAATACGGCAACGATCAGCAAAAGCTCTATACGGAACAGCGGAAGCTCATGAAGGAGCGCGGCGTTTCCCAGCTCGGCGGCTGTCTTCCGATGCTCATCATGATGCCGCTGCTGTTCATGTTCTTCGCGGCGTTCCGCGCATGGTCGAACCAGCAGGCGCTCAATCTGATGCTGCAGATCAACGCCGGCAAGGGACCGGAGACGTTTGCCGCCTCCCGCTTCCTCTGGATCACGAACATCTGGCGTCCGGACAATCTGAATTCCCCGTCCTTCAACCTTCTCGGACTGCTTTCTTGCGGCGGCAGCGTTCAGGGCGGCGGCACCCTGATGTCCGGTCAGGAATTCTGGAACACATTTGCCGTCGGCAACAACATCAAGGACTTTATCTTCTTCTCGAAGAACGAGGCGGAACTGAGTCAGCTTCTCTATGAGCTGCACTTCTTCACAAAGACGATCGCCGAAGACGGAACCGTCCAGTATGTGCTGGCGTCCGACGGCGGTGCGGCGTTTATTGAGGCATACAAGTCGTTCGTTTCCCCGATCACGTCCAACACCGGGCTGATCGGCGGCGTCTATGAACACATGTCCAACGGCTTTGCGATCCTGCCGATCGTCGCCGGCGTCACAACGTTCCTGTCCTCCTGGATCATGCAGCGTCAGCAGCAGAAAGCCATGCCGAAACCCGCGTCCGACGACAAGAACGACCCGGCGGCACAGTCGCAGAGCATGAACAAGATGATGATCTTCCTGATGCCTTTGATGTCCGTCTTCTTCTGCTATCAGTACGACTCGACCTTTGCGTTCTACTGGATCTTCTCGAACGTCATTTCGCTCGCGATTACCCTGATCCTGAACGCGACGGTCTTCAAAAAAATGCAACAGGGCACTGTGGAGGTAATTAAGAAATGAGAAGTATGGAATTCTCCGGTCGCAACATCGACGAAGCGATCTTTCACGGTCTCAACGAAATGGGACTGACGATCGACGAGGTCGATACGGAGATCGTACAGAAGGAAAGCAAGGGCCTGTTCGGCATCGGCGCAAGGAACGCGATCGTGCGTCTCACCGAGCGCGAAGTTCCGATCGTTCCCGATTTCGAAGCCGAGAAGGCTGCCGCGCACGAACGCAAGAACGACCGTCCGAAGCGTGACGACGGCGAGCGCCGCGAACGCAAGCCGCGCAACGACCGCCGCGGACGCAATGATCATCGCGAACAGGGCGAACGCCGCGAAAAGGAACCCGCGGCTCCCGCAATCGCATACAGCGAAGAGCTTGCAAAGGAAAACGACGCCGCGATCTTCCTCTCCGACCTTCTGAAGCAGATGAAGATCGAAGCGACCGTCGAAGCGGCGGAAACCGAGGACGGACTCCGCCTCAACATCATCTCTTCGACCGACGGTCTTCTGATCGGAAGAAGAGGCGAAACGCTCGACGCCATCCAGTACATCGTTTCGCTGTACATGAACAAGGACCGCAAGGAGAACGGCTACCGCCGCGTCTCCGTCGACACCGAAGGCTACCGCGCGCGCCGCGAAGAAACGCTCCGCCGCCTCGCCCGCAAGAATGCCGCGCAGGTTGCGCGGACAGGTCGCTCCGTTGCGATGGAGCCGATGAACCCTTATGAGCGCCGCGTGCTGCACTCCGCGCTGCAGGGATTCAAGGGCGTCACGACGCACAGCGAAGGCGAAGAGCCGAACCGCCGCGTCATCATCACGCCGGACAAGTAACAATCCGAACCTCTTGGCCGCAGATCCTGCGGCTTTCCTTTTACCCTTATGAACGAATTCTTTGACACCGTATTTGCCCCGTCAACCGCGATCGGCGGCGCGATCGCCATCATCCGCGTCTCCGGCGAACAAACGCGCGCGATCGCCGACGCAATTCTCGATAAGACCGTAACCGACCGTCCGAACCGCATGCGGCACGTACGGATTCTCCGTTCCGGCGAAACGGTCGACGACTGTATGGCGGTCTTTTTTGCGCGCCCGAACAGCTACACCGGCGAAGATATGCTGGAGCTGCACTGCCACGGCGGCATGCAGACGGTCCGGAACGTCCTGTCCGTGCTGTCCGAAGCCGGCGGTGTTCCCGCCGCGGCAGGCGAGTTCACCAAGCGCGCGTTTCTGAACGGAAAGATGGATCTCTCCGAAGCGGAAGCGGTCATGGACGTGATCAACGCGCAGGCGGAAAGCAGTCTCCGTTCCGCGCTGGAACAGCTTTCGGGCAGCGTCAGCCGGCGGATCTCCGCCGTACAGGAGCGGCTGCTTGACGCGCGCGCTGCGATCGAAGCGGCGATCGACTATCCGGATGAAGCCGGAGAAAGCGCGTATGCCTCCCTCCCCGCCACTCTTGACGAAACGGCGGCGGCGCTTCACACGATGATCGAAGAGGGACGCAAAGCGCGGGTGTTGCGCGACGGACTGAAGCTCGTCATTCTCGGCCGCCCGAACGTCGGCAAGAGCTCGCTTCTGAACGCGCTTCTGGGCGAGGACCGCGCGATCGTGACCGCAGCGGCGGGCACCACGCGCGACGTGCTGGACGAACGGCTTTCGATCGGCGGCGTACCGGTGCGGCTCGTCGACACCGCAGGCGTCCGGGAAGCCTCGGACGAGGCGGAACGCATCGGCGTCGACCGCGCGAAACAGGCGATGGAATCCGCCGACGTCATTCTGCTCGTGCTGGACGGCAGTATGCCGAAAACACCGGAGGACGAAACGCTGCTTTCGCAAACCGCGGGACGCACGCGGATCGTGATCGCGAACAAGTGCGATCTCGGAAGCTGCATCGACGACACGCTTCCGCTGAGCTGCAGGACCGGTCAGGGCGTCGACACGCTGAAGGAACGGATCGCGGCGCTTGCACAGCCCTCGCTTCAATCGACCGCGGCGATCACCAACGAACGCCATATCCGCGCGCTCGAAGCCGCGTACGATTCGATCCTCCACGCGGAAACGCAGACGGACCCGGACTGCATCGCAACCGATCTTTCGGAAGCGCTGCACTGCCTCGGCACGATCACCGGCACGGACGTGGACGCCGAACTTGTCGACCGGATCTTTGCAAACTTCTGCGTGGGCAAATAAGCAGAAAAAAACGGCGTACGGATTTTCCGTATGCCGTTTCGTCTCTTTGACCGCAGAGACGGCAGGTTTTGCCGGGTTTTGTCCGCGGCGCTTCCGGTCCGGCGGTTATGTCGCCGCCTGTGCCTTTCTTGCCTTCCGGTCCCGGATAAACCAGGGCAGATAGGAAAGGAAGAACAGCAGCGTGACCGCCGCTGCCATGAACAGCACGCGCAGCGCGTAGTTCGAGGGCAGAAAGTCCAGGATGGACTTCGTCGCTTCCGGCTTTGCCATGTACAGGTAGTTCGCGTCGCCGCCGATCAGCATGTTTGCGACAAACGCGATCGCCGCCATGATGACCGTCGCGACGTACGCCTTGATAAACGACTTCCACGTCGGACGCATCCCGTGCACGAAGATCATGTAGAACACGGCGATGTAGCCCGCGGTATGCTCAAGCCAGAACTGATAGTAGCGGAAACGCGTCGGACCCGTATAGGTGATGACCGTCGGCGTGATCAGCGCGAAGATCGTGCCGGAGAACAGCCAGAAGTACGGAATGTCGAACAGCGTCTGATTCTTCGTCACCAGCATGTAGCTTCCGAAGATCACGCCCCAGCCGCACAGCGTAATCGGCAGGTGATCCTGCGGGTTTGCGCCGAGCGACGGCACGCCGACCAGCCGCCAGAAATAGGACATCTCGGTGATGATCATGATAAGCGCCAGCGCAAGCCGCAGGTTCTTTTCGTGCCTGCTGTTTCTGAGCCGGTCGCGAAAGACATAGATCAGCACGATGACCGCGATCATCAAAAGGATCGGCAGAAAATGCGCGAGCGTGAAGTTCCGGAACTCCACCTCGTCGCCCTGTCCGAAAAAGTATGCAAAAAACTCTTTCATGTTCGATTCCTCCGAAAAGTGTCGCACCCATTATACCGTTTTCCGTCCGTTTCGGCAAGGTCTTTTCAAAGGCGGCGTCCGGGATCCGGTGCGGAGCGGCGGACGCAGGATGACCGTTCCGACGCAAAAAATCCCGGAAGGGCTCGCCTTTCCGGGATCGATTGCGGTTCGTTATTCCACGGTCACGCTCTTTGCGAGGTTGCGCGGCTTGTCGACGTCGAGCCCCTTTGCGACGCTCGTGTAGTAGGCGAGCAGCTGCAGCGGAATGATCGCGATGCTGCCGTAGAAGTGCGGGTCGGTGTTCGGCACGTAGACGGTGAAGTTCGCCGCCTCCTCGACGTTGTAGTTGCCGTAGCCGGTCAGTCCCATGAGGTACGCGCCGCGCGCCTTGCACTCCGCCATGTTGCTGACGGTCTTTTCGATGCGGTCCTGCTGCGTCAGTACGCCGATGATCAGCGTACCGTTTTCAACAAGGCTGATCGTGCCGTGCTTCAGCTCGCCCGCGGCGTACGCCTCGCTGTGGATGTAGGAGATCTCCTTCATCTTGAGACTGCCTTCGAGGCAGATCGCGTAATCGAGTCCGCGCCCGATGAAGAAGATGTCCCGCGCGTTGGCGTGCTTACTGGCAAACCACTGGATGCGCTCCTTGTCCTCGAGCGCGCGCGCCATCTTGTCCGGCAGCGCGGAAAGCTCGTCGAGAAGCGCTTCATACCGCGCCGGATCCGTCTTCCCGCGGATTGCGGAAAGCTCGATCGCAAGCGTGTACATTGCCGCAAGCTGCGCGCTGTACGCCTTGGTCGTGGCAACGGCGATCTCGGGACCGGCGAGCGTATACAGCACGTGATCCGCCTCCCGCGCAATGGTCGAGCCGACCACGTTCACGATCGCCAGCGTCGGGGCGCCCTTCGCCTTTGCCGCGCGCAGCGCCGCAAGGCTGTCCGCCGTTTCGCCGGACTGCGACACCACGATCACGAGCGAGCCGGGCGTCAGAAGCGTTTTCCGGTAGCGGAATTCGGACGCCAGCTCCACGCGCACCGGGATCTCGGCAAGGTCCTCGATCACGTACTGCGCGAGCATGCCCACATGCCATGCCGAGCCGCAGGCGACGATATGGATGTTGTCGATCCTTGCAAGAAATTCCCGGTCGAGCCCCGCCGCCGAAAGGTCGATCTTTCCGTTTTTCACGATGCTGTTCAGCGTGTCGCGCACCGCTCTCGGCTGTTCGTGGATCTCCTTGATCATGAAATGCTCGTAGCCGCCCTTTTCCGCGGCTTCGGCATTCCAGGTGATGCGCGTCACCGGCAGCGAGATCTCGTCGCCGTTCAGGTCGAAGAAGTGCGCTTCGCCGGGAAGGATCCGCGCGGACTGCAGATTGTCGATGTAGTATACGTCCCTTGTGTGCTTCAGGATCGCGGGCACGTCGGAGGCGAGAAAACTTTCGCCGTCGGCAACGCCGATGATCAGCGGGCTGTCCTTGCGCGCGCAGTAGAGCTCACCGGGGTAGTCCCGGAACATCAGCGCAAGCGCATAGCTGCCGCGCACGCGAACCATCATGCGGTTGATCGCGTCGATCGGACCGATCTTGTACTTTTTATAATAGTAGTCGACCAGCTTGATCACGACCTCGGTGTCCGTGCCGCTGTAGAACCGGTAGCCGTTGTTCAGGAGCTTTTGTTTGAGCTCCTCATAGTTTTCGATGATCCCGTTGTGTACGCCGACCACGTCCGATTCGACCGGTCCGGAACCGGAGCCCGTGGCGTTGCCGGAAACGTGCGGATGCGCGTTCGCGCGGCTCGGCTCGCCGTGCGTCGCCCAGCGCGTATGTCCGATGCCGCAAAAACCGGGCAGCGTCTTTCCCTCATCCGTCATCTCGATCAGGTTTTTGAGTTTGCCGGTTGCCTTGACGACCTCTGCGAGCGCGTCGCCGCTGCGCACGGCAAGACCCGCAGAGTCATAACCGCGGTATTCGAGCTTTTTGAGCCCCTCCAGCAAGATCGGCGCCGCGGGTCTGGATCCGGTGTATCCGACGATTCCGCACATAGTTCCTCCTCAATAAACAACCATGTATTTTTTCAGTTCCCAATCGGTCACGCGCGTGCGGTATTCGTCCCACTCGCGGCGCTTGCCCTCCGTGTAATGCGTAAAGACGTGCTTGCCGAGCGTATCCACGATCAGCGGATCGGCAGAGAGGCACTCGACCGCCTCCAGAAGATTGCCCGGCAGACTGTCGATGCCGTGCGCCTTGCGCTCTGCGTCGGTCATCAGATAAATGTTTTCGGTGATCTCCGCGGGCGGCGTCATACCCTTTTCGATGCCGTCGAGTCCCGCGGCAAGGCACACCGCGATCGCCAGATACGGATTGCAGGCGGGATCGGGACATCTGAGCTCCACACGCGTGGAGCTGCCGCGCGCCGCAGGAATGCGGATCAGCGCAGAGCGGTTCGACGCGCTCCATGCAAGGTAGCACGGCGCTTCATAACCGGGCACGAGCCGCTTATACGAATTGACGAGCGGATTTGTGATCGCCGCCATGCCGCGTACATGCGCAAGCACGCCGGCGATAAAGCTGTATGCTTCTCCGGAAAGCTGTTTTTCGCTGTTCGGATCATAGAAGATGTTCTTTCCGTCGCGGAACAGCGACATATTCACGTGCATACCGCTGCCGTTGATCCCGAACACGGGCTTCGGCATGAAGGTCGCGTGCAGACCGTAGTTCTGCGAGATCGTCTTGACCGCCATGCGGAACGTCAGGATGTTGTCGGCGGCGGTCAGGGCTTCCTCATACTTGAAGTCGATCTCGTGCTGTCCCTCGGCGACCTCGTGGTGGCTCGCCTCGATCTCAAAGCCCATCTCCTCGAGCATCAGACAGATCTCGCGGCGCACGTTGCCGCCGTGGTCGATCGGCGCCATATCGAAATAACCCGCCGCGTCTGCGGTGCGCGAAGTCGGCAAGCCCTTTTCGTCCGCTTCAAAGAGGAAGAACTCCATCTCGGGACCGACGTTGAACGTGTAGCCCAACTCCTCTGCGTGCTTCAGCGTCTGCTTCAGAACGTAGCGCGGATCGCCGACGAACGGCGTGCCGTCGGGGTTATAGACGTCGCAGATCAGCCGCGCCGTTTTGTGCATGGATGGCTGCCACGGCAGGATCGCGAAGGTGTTGAGATCGGGGCGGAGGTACTGGTCGGATTCGTGGATACGGGTGAAGCCCTCGATCGAGCTTCCGTCGATCATGATCTTGTTGTTCAGAACCTTTTCGATCTGCGAGTGCGTGACCGCGACGTTCTTCATCTGCCCGAAAATGTCGGAAAACTGCAGGCGGATGAACTCGATATCTTCTTCGTTGACAATGCGGATGATGTCTTCTTTTGTATAATGCTTCATGGTTTTTCTCCTTATATTTTATGATTTTGTGCCGCCTCGATGAATCCGAGAAACAGCGGGTGGGGTCTATTGGGTCTGCTCTTGAATTCCGGATGATACTGCACGCCGATACAGAACGGCAATTCTGTGATCTCCGCGGCTTCTGCGAGGCGCCCGTCCGGGGAAACGCCCGGGAAGGTCAGTCCCGCGTCGATCAGTCGCTGTCGGAATTCGTTGTTGAGCTCATAGCGGTGTCTGTGCCGCTCCGTGATCGCGTCAAGCGCATAGCAGCGGGACAGCGTCGTACCGGGCTGCACGATGCACGGATAGCTCCCGAGCCGCAGCGTGCCGCCCTTGTCGATCTCGTCGCTCTGTCCGGGCATGAAGTCGATGACCTTATGCGCGCTTTCGGGATCGAACTCGCCGGAGTTCGCGTCCGCCCAGCCGAGTACGTTCCGCGCATACTCGATGCACAGGATCTGCATGCCGAGGCAGATGCCGAAATACGGAAGGCGGTGCGTTCTTGCATAGCCCGCCGCCGCGATCATGCCCTCGATGCCGCGGCTTCCGAAGCCGCCCGGCGCCAGGATCCCGTCGACGTCCTTCACATCGTCCGGCGTGAACGTCTCCGAATCGATCCATTTGAGATGCACCGAAACGCCTCGCGCGTATCCGGCGTGTTTCAGCGCTTCGACGATCGAAAGGTACGCGTCGTGCAGCTGCGTATACTTGCCGACGATCGCAACCGAAACGGAACCTTTCGGATGCTTGACGCGCTCAACCATCTCCCGCCATTCGGAAAGGTCCGGTTCCGGCGCCGCAAGATGCAGCTTGCGCAGCACGATGTCGAAGAAATGCGCCTGTTCAAGGTACAGCGGCGCTTCGTACAGCGTGTCGAGCGTCAGGTTTTCAATCACGCAGTCGCGGTCGACATTGCAGAAATGCGCGATCTTGTCAAAGATGCTTTCGTCCGTGATCGGCTCGTCGCAGCGCAGCACGAGGACGTCGGGCGTGATGCCCATGCCTAAGAGCTCCTTCACGGAATGCTGCGTCGGCTTGGATTTGTGCTCGCCGCTCGCCTTGAGATAGGGAACGAGCGTGACGTGGATATAGACTGCGTTTTCGCGTCCGACCTCGCGTCCGACCTGCCGGATCGCCTCCAGAAACGGCTGTCCCTCGATGTCGCCGATCGTGCCGCCGACTTCGGTGATCACGATATCCGCGTCGCTCTTTTCGCCGACGCGGTAGATAAACCGCTTGATCTCGTCGGTGATATGCGGAATTGTCTGCACCGTCTTGCCGAGATAGCCGCCCTGCCGCTCGCGCGCGAGCACGTTCGCGTAGACCTTGCCGGTCGTGAGATTCGAGTACCGGTTCAGATCCTCGTCGATGAAGCGCTCGTAGTGCCCGAGGTCCAGGTCGGTCTCCGCGCCGTCCTCGGTCACATAGACCTCGCCGTGCTGATAGGGGCTCATCGTGCCCGGATCGACGTTGATGTACGGATCGAGCTTCTGCGCCGCGACCTTGAAGCCGCGCGCCTTCAGAAGCCTGCCGAGCGACGCCGCCGTGATGCCCTTGCCGAGACCGGAGACCACGCCGCCGGTCACAAAAATGTACTTTTTCATACCCTGCCTCCTGCAAGTTCCGTAAAGAGAGAGGCGTCCTCCCGAGGGGTGCTTCCCCTGCGGATGGACGCCTGACGTTCATCTTGAAACATTTCATCGAAATGCCGCATATTCGATTCGGTTCGCCTCGCGGTTCGCGCAAGCGATATATAATATACAAAAAACATATTGCGGATTATACGCTTCCTGCAGGCATTTGTCAAGCCCAAAAATGATGAATCGGATCAGAATTTTTCATGAACTTCTGACCCGATACCGTCTGTGATCGGCTGATTGCAAACAAATCGTCCGGCAACTGCCCGTGTTTCGGCACAAACCCCGATCAAACAGGCGCTTATCGTCCGTTCTCATTGCAGAGAGACGCGCCGGAAGAACGGTCGAAAGTCCTCCCGGCTGCCCGGACAGCGCCGCCGACCGGATCTTTTCCGGCTTCTGCATGGGAAAATGATCCCGAAAACAAACGACGGCGTATGGAATCCATACGCCGTTACGGTTTGAAAAGCCGTTTGATATGGCAGCCTTTCCGCTTATGAGAAGCTCCTTTTTGTATTGCGCTTTGTTCAGCGACCGTCGATCTTCTCAATCCGGATTGCGGGGTCGTCGATCCCGGCGCGCATTGCGCAGTAGCCGCACAGATAATCGTGACGGGCGTCGATTGCCGATTCCACAGAACCGCAATACAGTCTGTCGACATTGGCGATCGTCTGGCAGTCCTCATAGAGATGGTAAGTCCTGCCGGATTTTGCCCAGTAAACGTCCTGTTCGATTGCCTCTGTCGCCGCAAGAATATCCTCTTTGGAAATGGGATTCAGATCAATACAGCCGAACAGGCACGCAAACAGAACGGCGATCACGGCAAACAGGACTCTTTTCGGATTCGTTCTCTTCACAGCGTCATTCCTCCTTGTCCCCGTCCGCCATCTTGTCGAGGATCTCCGGAAACTCGTCGAAGACCTCGTCTGAAAGAACATTGTTTTCGATCGGCAGATAGTGTTAGCCGGCGGGCTGTGTGAAGCAGGACACGATCTGCGGGGAAAGGCGGAAGACAATAAACAGCACGACCGCAATCGCGATCAGGGGGATCGCCGTCCGCCGATTCCGGGCGAGAACGCGCCGGTCTTCGTCCGGATCGGCATATTTTTCGGGGTTGTTCCGATCGATCATCAGCGTCCTCGTTTCACCGGGCTGCGGCGGCTCCGCATAGGCGTCCAGCACTTCGTCCGAGACGGTGTACTCCGCGTTGTCCAGCGTGAACCGGTAAACGGGGATCGTGCGCCGGTTGATCCGTCCGTTTTCGTTGAGCGTAACCTCTTTGTGCCCGACGCAAACGCACGCGACCGGTTCGACGTAGTTGTTTTCGATGCGTTTCCGCTTGATCAGCGCGCTGACGATCTCATACAGCGCGATCGCAAGCGCGAGCGCGCAGACGTACGCCGGAAGCACGACGTCGACCTTTTCCCTCCCGGCGATCAGCGAAACGACAATGAAGGACACGCCGACGAACAACCCGACGAACAGTCTTAGAAGCGTCGTTCTGATCGCTTTTCGACGGTCCATTACTCCTCTTCGTCGCCGTCCGCCATCTCGTCGAGGATCTCCAGAAACTCGTTGAAAACCTCGTCAAGAAGAACGTCGTTTTCGATCGGCAGATAGCGTTCGCCGTCCGGCGTCTTCACGATCTCGAGAATCACGACCTCGTCCTCGTCGACGTTCTCGACCTCGTCGATCGGGATCAGCGCGGCATAGCGCTTTTTTTCATAATCAAACGTGGCGACGAGATCGAATTCGACCTCCTTGCCCTGTTCGTCGATCAATGTGACCAGCGTGTTTTGTTCTTCCATATTCTTTCTCCTATCGTTATTCAAAGATCCTTCGCTCCGCTCAGGATGACAGCGGCGCAGAGTCCCTACGGTCTCATGCGGCAAAGCCGTAACCTCATCCGTCTCGCTTCGCGATCCTCCTTCTCCTCAAGGAGAAGGCTTAAGCCTTGGCTTCCCCTTGAGGGGAAGCATGGTACGCGCGGGAAGCGCGCGATCTACCGCCGTAATGAAGCGAAGCGAAATGGAGCATGGTACGCGCGGGAAGCGCGCGATCTACCGCCGTAATGAAGCGAAGCGAAATGGAGCATGGTACGCGCGGGAAGCGCGCGATCTACCGCCGAAGCAAAGCGGAGTTGTCACCCGCAGGGGCTGATGCGGCGTCACGTCTCTATGACGGTCCTGTCCGCCGTTTATCCCGCAAGCGGGAGAGGCAAACATCATGCAAATCCGCCGATGCAGCGACATGTGCGGTGAATTTGACTCCTTGCTGCTTCCGCTGCACGGGAATGCGAAGCATGACAGGCGGAAGCAGAAAAACGGTCCGGTGAAAACCTGTTTTCATCGGACCGAATGGCGTCAGCCGTTCGGGTGCGAATCCATATAGCCCTGCAGGATCAGCACGGCCGCCAGCTTGTCGATGACCTTTTTTTGTTTTTCGCGCGAGATGTCCGCGTCGACGAGCACGCGCCGCGCCGCCATGGTGGTAAGCCGCTCGTCAAAGAACTGCAGCTCGCCGTCCCATTGCTTTTGAATGGCTTCGGCAAAGCGCTGCACCTTCTCCCCCTGCTCGCCGACCGTGCCGTTCATGTTCATGGGCATCCCCAAAAGGAGCCGGCACGGAGCGTAACGGTTCAGGATCTCTACGATATGCGCAACGTCTTTTTTTGTGCTCTCCGTCCGCCGGTACGTTTCGACGCCCTGCGCGGTGATCCATAAGGGATCGGACACTGCGACGCCGATGCGCCTGTCGCCGACGTCCAGCGCAACCATGCGCGGCTTCAATGCTTTTGTACGTAGAAGCGAACAAGCTCTTCAATGAGCTCGTCCCGCTCCATTCTGAGGATCATGTAGCGCGCATTGTTGTGGCTGGTGATGTACGTCGGATCGCCGGACAGCAGATAGCCCACGATCTGGTTGACCGGATCGTAGCCCTTTTCCCGCATCGCCGCGTACGCGGTCATCAGCACGTCCTCCGCCGTCTTCGCTTCGCGCGGGACGGTGAATTGAATGGTATCGCCTTTGTTTTCCATAGCAGTATTCCTCCATATATCATTATAACGTATTTTGTGCCGGTTTGTAAACCCGAATCCTGTAAAATCACAGTTTTTTCGCAAAGCGCAAAAGCTGTGCAGACCGGGAAACGCCCTCGACGTCGTCCGGATCCGTCAGGAAACATCCCAACGAAAAACAACGATCCGCCAAATCCGGCGACATGCGCGTCGGATCTGACTCCTTCCGGTCGACCGAATGCAATCACCTTTTTTTCGCAAAGCGCATATCATGCAGAAAAACAATCAAGGAGGAACGTATGAAA
>CAMPAN010000024.1 GCA_946631895.1 uncultured Clostridia bacterium | reverse complement strand
GGCGCGATATACCTACGGCGCGATATGCCTTGCGGCGCGATATGCCTTCGGCGCGCAAAGATGCCGTAGGGGCGGATCGCATCCGCCCGCCACATCGGAATTCGTTACGCCGCGCATCCCTGCTGTGTCATTCTGAGAAGCCGGGACGGCGACGAAGGATCCTTTCGTATTATGAATTGGCTGCGGTCGTGAATTGACCTTGCGGTCATGCGGGGCGTCCGGGAGGACGCCCCCTACACGCGCATGACAGGATTACGCTTTGTAATGCGTTTCCGGGCGGTAGTGCTCGAAGATGCGGCAGTCGTAGCGCTTTGCGAGAAGCTCGTGATCGGAATCCGGATGCTCGGTCCAGAAGACTGTCTTCGCGCCGAGCTTTCTTCCGAGCAGCATGCACAGCGGACGGCGCCCTCTGCCGAACGCGATAAACTGCGGGCGCGTCAGGAAATTGACGCAGAGCGTATGCATCAGAATACAGCGCCACACGGGCAGATGCCCCTCGTTGCGCCAGTAGGAATACGCCTCGGTGAGCTGTCCGCGCACAAGGTCCGGCGCGTTTTTACAGAACCAGCGCACGATGCGCGGGTCGAAGCTCTCCACGCAGTACGGACCCTTCAGCGTTCTGAGGATCGCAAGCGTCTTTTCGCAGAGCTCCCTATAGTTCGGCGTGGACTTCAATTCCACGATCGTGGGGGAAACGCCGTCGAGCACCGCCATCACGTCGGTAAACAGCGGCATGCGATGCGCCGTGCCCTTCAAGGGCATTGCCTGCAGTTCCGCAAGCGTGAAGCTGTCCACACGCCCCTTTTCGGTCGTCATGCGGTCGACGGTGTCGTCGTGAAAGACGACCACCGCGCCGTCTTTAGAAAGCTGCACGTCAAGCTCCACGCCGCAGCCGTACGCGGCGGCTCTTTTGAACGCTTCGAGCGAGTTTTCGGGGATGCTCTGATCCTTTTCGTATAGGCCGCGGTGTGCCGCCATCAATCCCTGAAACGGTGCGAACTTCGCCTTGTCCGCGCGGCGCGGCAGGATCATGCACAGATAGAGGACAAAGAGAACAAGCAGGACGATCCCCGCAATCAGCCAACCCATTTTTATCATTCTCCTTTCAGAAAAAAAGATAATATAAGAAAATATCCTATTGAGATTATAACGCATTTCCGCTATAATGAAAAGGTAAAAATATGACTTTCGGTCGATCGGGGGCAAACATGAAACTGAACTACAAGCGCACGATCCTCGTCGGGTTCGCATTTTTCCTCATTTGTACCTTCTGGCAGGCGTACGACACGATCATCCCGAAGATCCTGACCGATAAATTCGGCATGACGCAGACGCTGTCCGGCATCATCATGGCGCTGGACAACATCCTGGCGCTGTTCCTTCTCCCGCTGTTCGGCGGACTTTCCGACAAATGCAAAAGCAAACTGGGCCGCCGCAAGCCGTACGTGCTCGTCGGCACGCTGATCGCCGTCGTCGCGTTCTTCGCGCTCTCCGCGGTCGATTATATGCAGCTCAACAAAAACATCAGAAACGTCACCGAGATCAACTCGATGTCGCTCGAAGAGGTCTATGATCTGACTGCCGGGAAGGAGCTCAAGACCGCAGACGGTACGGCGTTTACGCTTTCGGAGAAGTACACGAAGGACGAATTCGCAAAGATCCCGGCAAAGCGTGTTGCAAAGGACGGGGACGGACGCGTCATGCATTATTCAAACGGCGAGCGCGTCTATCTCGATAATGAAGATTATCTGAACTACGTTGTTCCCGCCCGTCTTGCGGCAAATCCGAAGGCGGAGGAGGCATACCGCGAAATCTACGCGCATCAGGGCGAAGGCAAGTCCGGGAACTGGTTTGTCAACAACATCCTGAAGGGCGGACGCGACCCGCAGACGCCGGACGGCGAGAGCTTCAAGCTGACGGAAAAGTATCCGACCGTGGAAGCGTTCCTCGCGGAGCTTCCGCAGATCAACATCGAAGATGAGAACGGCAGCATCAAGTTCAAGACCAACCCGGATTACATCGACTACGTCGTGCCGGCGCGTCAGGCGTACGTGTGGAACATCACGATCGCGAACCCGGGCGTGCTGATCGCGTTCATCGCGGTGCTGCTCGTTGTGCTGGTCGGCATGTCGATCTTCCGTTCGCCCGCGGTTGCGCTGATGCCGGACGTCACGATCAAGCCGCTGCGCAGTAAGGCGAACGCGATCATCAACCTGATGGGCAGCGCGGGCGGCGTTTGCGCGCTGGTGCTCGGTCTCGGATTCCTCTTCAACACGGGTGCGATCAAGAACACCTTCATGAACTACATCGGCTTCTTCGGCGCAATCGTCGTGATCATGCTGATCGCACTCGTCGTCTTCATGGTGACGGTCAAAGAGCCGGAATGGTCGGGTGAGATGGAGCAGAAGAGCAAAGAGCTCGGCATCGACGACGTCGATGAAACGGAAGCGGCTTCCGGCGACAAGAAGCTTTCAAAGGGCGAAAAGATATCGCTGATTCTGATCCTTGCCTCCGTCGTGCTCTGGTACATGGGCTACAACGCGGTCACCTCGAAATACTCGATCTATGCAGGCCGCGTGCTCGACAAGGACTATAACCTCACGCTGATCATTGCGCAGGCGGCGGCGATCATTTCTTACCTGCCGATCGGTCTGCTCTCCTCGAAGATCGGACGCAAAAAGGCGATCCTGATCGGCGTCGTGATCCTGACCGTCACGTTCCTCGTTGCGGGCTTCATGCGCGCGACCACGCCGACCATGCTGATGAACCTGATGTTTGCACTCGCGGGTATCGGTTGGGCGACGATCAACGTCAATTCCTTCCCGATGGTCGTGGAGCTTTCGAGAGGCGGCAACGTCGGAAAATATACCGGCTACTATTACGCCGCGAGCATGGCGGCGCAGGCGATCACGCCGTTCCTCTCCGGCATGTTTATGGACCGGCTCGGGTTCACCGCATTGTTCCCATACGCAACGATTGCGGCGGGACTTGCATTCTTCACAATGTTGTTTGTCAAGCACGGCGACGCAAAGCCAATCGCAAAGAAAGGCTTAGAGGCGCTGGACGTCGACGACTGATGAGAAAGGACAGCTTCGGCTGTCCTTTTCATATATCATATAATCCAACCGTTTGAAACGGAAAATGTAAGAAAGGCGGAATAAAACATGGATCCTGTATTGCTTTCCGGCAACGAAGCGATCGCGCGCGGCGCGTTCGAAGCGGGCGTTAAAGTCTGCTCGGCGTATCCGGGCACGCCCAGCACGGAAATCTTTGAAAACCTCCCGCAGTATAAAGACGCTTTGTACTGCGAGTGGGCACCGAACGAGAAGGTCGCGGTCGAGGTCGCGTACGGCGCGTCGATCGCGGGCGTTCGTTCTCTCTCGGCAATGAAGCACGTCGGCGTGAACGTCGCGGCGGACCCGATCTTTACGGCGGCGTACAACGGCGTCTGCGGCGGCTTTGTCATCGTTTCGGCGGACGATCCTTCCATGCACTCCTCGCAGAACGAGCAGGACAACCGGCACTATGCCCGCGCGGCAAAGATAGCGATGGTGGAGCCCTCCGATTCGCAGGAATGCCTCGACTTTCTGAAGGAGGCGTACGAGATCTCCGAGAAGTTCGACATGCCGGTCATCTACCGCATCACCACCCGCGTCGCGCATTCTAAGAGCCTCGTCACGTTCGGCGAGCGCACGGAGCGCGAGGTTCCCGCGTATAAGCGCAATATGAAATATGTCTCGAGCCCGGCAAACGCGTACAAGAATCACGCGAAGGTCGAAAAGAACCTCAAGGCGCTCGAGGCGTATGCAAACACTTCGAAGCTTAACAAAGAGGAAATCAACGGCTCCGAGATCGGCGTCGTCACCGCTTCGATCGCGTACGAGTATGCGAAGGACGCGTTCCCCGAGGGCACGTCGTTTTTGAAGCTCGGTCTCACCAATCCGCTGCCGATGGATCTCATCAAGGCGTTTGCAAAGAAGGTCAAAAAGCTTTACGTCGTCGAGGAGCTCGATCCGTTCATGGAGGAGCAGATCAAAGCGGCGGGCATCGAGTGCATCGGCAAGGAGCTGATCGGCAATCTTTACGAGCTGAATCCGCAGCTTCTTCGGGAGCGTCTGTTCGGCGAGAAGCCGGAAACGGTCGACGTCGGCGTCAAGCCCGTCTCCCGTCCGCCGGCTCTGTGCCCGGGCTGCCCGCACCGCGGCTTCTTCTATACGATCGGCCGACATAAGAACTACGTCGTGGCAGGCGACATCGGCTGCTACACGCTCGGCTTTGCGCCGCCTCTGAACGCTTTGGATTCGGTCGTCTGCATGGGCGGCGGCTTCACGGTGGCGATGGGCATGGCAAAGGCGTTCGAAGCGTCCGGTCAGACCGATAAGAAGGTCTTCGGCGTGGTCGGCGATTCCACGTTCTTCCACTCCGGCATGACCGGCGCGGCGGAGATCATCTACAACAAGGGCAACGTCATCCCCGTGGTGCTCGACAACTCGATCACCGGCATGACCGGGCATCAGGACAACCCCGGCAGCGGCTTCACGCTCGAGGGCGAGATCGCCGAGAAGCTGAAGATCGAGGACATCCTTGCCTCCTACGGCTACAAGAACATCATCATCGTCGATCCGCAGGATTTGAAAGCGATGGAAGCAGCGGTCGACGCGGCGGCGAATTCCGACGTGCCCGCGGCGATCATCACGCGCCGTCCGTGCCTGCTCATTAAGCGCATCAAGCACGACATCGGCAAGTGCGAGGTCGACACCAATAAGTGCATCGGCTGCAGGAAGTGCCTCTCCGTGGGCTGCCCCTCGGTCATGGTCGAGAACAAGAAAGCGAAGATCGACGTCACCACCTGCGTGGGCTGCACGGTCTGCGCGCAGGTCTGCCCGATGGGCGCGATCACCCGAAAGGAGAAATAAGCAATGGAAAACAAGAGTGCTCTTTTGGTAGGCGTCGGCGGTCAGGGCGCGATCCTCACCGCAAAGGTCCTTGTCACTGGCTTAATGCGCGCGGGCTATGACGTGAAGATGAGCGAGGTCCACGGCATGTCACAGCGCGGCGGCAGCGTTTCGACGCAGGTCCACTGGGGAAAGAAAGTCTACTCTCCGGTCATCGGCGACGGCGCGGCGGACATCATCGTCGCGTTCGAAAAGATGGAAGCGGTGCGCTATGCAAACTATCTGAAGCCCGACGGCGTCGCGATCATCAACGATTACGAAATGGCGTCCAGTACCATTGCGGCGGGCATGGAAAAATATCCCGAGGGCTGCCTCGAGGCGATGCAGAACCACTTCAAGGTCTATCCGCTGAACGCGGAAAAGATCGCTTCGGAGCTCGGCAACGTCAAGTGCGCAAACATCGTGCTGTTCGGCAGCATGGTGAAGGCGCTCAATATGACGGACATCGACTGGGATGCGGTCATCAGTGACGTCGTTCCCGCGAAGTTCCGCGAGCTGAACCTTCGTGCGTATCACGCGGGCTTTGACGCGGTATAAGCCATGAAGGTACTGGTCATCAACCCCGGCGCAACGTCCACGAAGATCGCGGTGTTCGAGGAAGAAACCGAAGAATTCCGCGTCTCCATCGACCACAGCGCCGCAGAACTGAAGGACTTTGAGCGGGTCGCGGATCAGATGCCCTACCGTAAAGCGCTGATCCTCGACGCGCTTCAGAAGAAGAACTTCGATCTCAAGACGCTCGACGCGGTCTGCGGCAGAGGCGGTCTGTTCCGCCACATCCCGTCCGGCACGTACGGCGTGAACGACCGCGCGATCGCGGACATCCTGCACCCGTTCTACGGCGAGCACGCGGCAAACCTCGGCGCGTACATCGCGCGGGAGATCGCGGATCCTCTGGGCATCCCGGCGTTTTTCGTCGATCCCGTGTGCGTCGACGAGCTTTGCGATCTCGCCCGCATTTCGGGTCTTAAGGGTATGGTGCGCGAAAGCTTCTTCCATGCGCTGAACCAGAAATCCGTTGCGCGGAAAGCGGCGAAGCAGCTCGGAAAACCGTATGAAGAGCTCAATCTCATTGTGCTGCATCTGGGCGGCGGCGTTTCCGTCGCGGCGCACGAAAAGGGCATGGTCGTCGACAACTTCAACGTGAAGGACGACGGCGCGATGGGGCTCGACCGCGGCGGCGCGCTGCCGGTCAACGCGGTCGTGAACCTCTGCTTCTCGGGCAAATCGAAGCAGGAGATCAAAAAGCTGATCAGCGGCGAGGCGGGCGTCTATTCCTACCTCGGCACAAAGGACTTCCGCGAGATCGAACGCCGCGCGCTCTCGGGCGACGAACCCGAAGCCACGCTGATCTTTAAGGCGCTTGCGTATCAGCTCGCAAAGGACGCGGGCGCGCTGGCTGCCGTGATGAAGTTCAAGGTCGACGCGATCATCTATACGGGCGGCATGGCATATTCAAAGCCGTTCTGCGACGAGCTCGATTCCTATCTTGCGCCGCTGGCGCCGGTGCTGCGCTTCCCGGGCGAGGAGGAGATGAAGAGCCTTGCCGAGGGCGCGCTCAGAGTGCTGCACGGCGGGGAATGCAAAACGTATCTGGGGGACGGAAAATGAGAACGATTCAGGAGATCATCAAGGCTGCGGAGGGCTTTGCCTCCGGGCGCATCGCGGTTGCCGCCGCGCACGACGCGGACGTTCTGAAGGCGGTCGCGGAAGCGAAAAAGAGAAAGATCGCCGAACCGATCCTGGTCGGTCACGAGGAGCAGATCAAAGCGATCCTCAAAGAGATCGGCGAGGATCCCGAAGCGTACGAGATCATCCACGCGGATTCCGACACGGACTGCGCGGCAAAGGCGGTCGAATGCGTGTCCGAGGGGAAGGCGAACTTCCTCATGAAGGGGCTTTTGAACACGCCGGACATCATGCGCGCGGTGCTGAAACCCGAAGCGGGGCTTCGCACCGGCAAGCTCATCAGCCACGTCATGATGTACGAGCCGAAGGGGCACCGCATGATGGGGCTCACCGACGGCGGCATGAACACGTTCCCGGACCTCGAAAAGAAGGCCGAGATCCTCGAAAACGCCGCGAAGGTGTTCAAGGCGCTGGGCTATGACGAGATCAACGCCGCGTGCATCTGCGGCGCGGAGGTCGTGAACCCGAAGATCCAGTCGACGGTCGACGCAAAGACGCTGTCCGAAATGACGGATCGCTGGGCGCCGTACAACATGAACGTGTACGGACCGGTCGGGCTGGACCTTGCGGTCTCGGAGGCGGCGTGTCATCACAAGCATTACGACGTCAAGGGCGCGGGGCAGGCGGACATCCTGCTCGTCCCGTCCTATGAAACGGGCAACGGCATCGGCAAAGCGATGTCGATCTTCGGCGGCGCCATGAACGCCGGCATCGTCGTCGGCGCCAAGGTGCCGATCGTGTTGGTTTCCCGCGCGGACAGCGCAGAGGTCAAGCTGGCGGCAATGGCGCTCGGCGCGGTCGTCGCCCGCGGCATGGATTGGTAAAGAAGGAGGATCATCAATATGCTGGTAAACGAAATGGTACAGCTCGGCGCAAAGCGCTCGGGCATCCGCGAGCTCTTTGAGTACGGACTCCGCAACAAGGCGGAGATCGGCGCGGAAAACGTCTTTGATTTCTCGATCGGCAATCCGTCCGTGCCCGCGCCCGAAGCGGTGCAGGACGCGTACAAGGAGATCGCCGCGCGCAAGGACACCGTCAAGGTCCACGGCTACACGTCCGCGACCGGCGCCATGAGCGTGCGCGAAGCGATCGCGAAGAACCTGAACGAGCGGTTCGGCTGCGGCGCAAGAGCGCAGAACCTGTTCTTCACCTGCGGCGCTGCGCCGGCGCTCATGAGCACGATGAAGGCAATGTGCGTCGCGGATGCGGAATACATCGTCCTCGCGCCGTACTTCCCGGAATACCCGACGTTCATTCACGCGGTCGGCGGCAAGATCGTCGTCGTCCCCGCAAACACGACCGACTTCGACCTGCACGTTGAGGACATCGAGCCGTATTACACGGAGCACACACAGGCGATCATCATCAATTCGCCGAACAATCCCTCCGGCGTCGTTTACAAAAAGGAAGCGCTCGAAGCGCTTGCCGCGCAGCTCAGGAGAATGAGCGGGAAGTTCGGACACCCGATCTACCTGATCGCGGACGAGCCGTACCGCGAGCTGGTGTTCGACGGGCTTGAGACGCCGTTCATCCCGAACATCTACGAGAACACCGTCGTCTGCTATTCCTGGTCGAAGTCGCTGAGCCTGCCGGGCGAGCGTATCGGCTACGTCTTCGTGCCGGACGCCTGCGCGGACAGCGTCGATCTGTTCAACGCGGTCGCGGGCTCGGCACGCGCGCTGGGTCACATCTGCGCGCCGACCACCTCGCAGTACATCGTCGAGAAATGCTGCGGGCTGATGCCGGACATCGCGGCGTACGACGAGAACCGCAAGACGCTCTACAAGGGACTCACCGAAATGGGCTATACCTGCGTCTATCCGCACGGCGCGTTCTATATGCTGTTGAAAGCTCCGTTCGGCACCGCGCTGGAGTTTTCCGAGCGCGCAAAGGATTTCAACATCCTCGTCCCGCCGTGCGAGCCGTTTGGCTGCCCGGGGTATCTGCGGCTTTCCACCTGCGTGAGCCACGAAATGATCCTCAAGAGCCTGCCCGCGTTCAAAGCATTGATCGAAGCGGGTCTGTAAGCATACATCCCTTTCGACGGAGGCTTCGGCTTCCGCCGTTTTTGCTTCGCGGCGCGTGCGTTGACAACCAAAAGATCGCTATGCTATACTGAATTCTGGTAAATTCTGGGGGATCGGGGCGATCGGAAAATGAAACAGGGGAAAACCGTCGGAAAACGATGGGCTTGCGCCGCGTTGCTGGGCGCAGCGCTGCTTTTGCTTGCGTGCGGCGGAACCGCACGGCAGGCTGCGGAAGCCCCGACTCCGGAACCGACGGCCGTTCCTGTGACCGAATCGCCGACGCCCGCACCGACGCCCGCGCCCACGCCGGTTCCGACGCCGACCCCGGTTCCTACGCCCACGCCGGTTCCGACGCCACTGCAAGTCACGATCGGCGCGGTCGGCGACATCATGATCCCGAGCGGGATCGTTTCGGATACGCGGACCAAGGACGGGGGATACGATTTTCACACGCTGTTCGCGCCTTTCCGGGAGCTGTTCGGCTCGGTCGATCTGATGTGCGCCAATCTTGAAGCGCCGCTTGCGGGCAAGGAGGCGCGGTATTCCACGCGCGACGATCCGAGACCGGGGCAATTCCGGTTCAACGCGCCGGATTCCGTGCTCGAACCTCTGAAGGAATACGGCGTCGATCTGCTGTCGACCGGGAACAACCACTGCCTCGACAAGGGCGAACCGGGGCTGTACCGCACGATCGAAAAGGTGCGCGAAGCGGGATTCTATCAGACGGGAACGTTTTTGAACGCGGAGGATCGCGAGATCCCCTGCATTGCGGACGTAAACGGGATCCGCGTCGGCTTCGTGGCGGCGATGCGGACGATGAACGTGGAGCCGAAGGAATTCGGCATCGACGAGGAGCGCGCGTGGACGGTGATCGACCGGCTGGTCTTCTATGAGGGCGACCCGACGGAAGCCGTGCTGAACGACATCAAACGCGTACGCGACGGCGGCGCGGAGTTTGTGATCGTGTTCGCGCACTGGGATTACGAGGACGACAAGCCGGCGGCGGAGAGCACGCGCCGTCAGGCAAAGATCCTTCTGGAAGCGGGCGCGGACTGCATTGTTGGCTCGCATCCGCACCGCGTCAAGGACGCGGAATGGATCACCGCGGAGCGCGAGGACGGACCGTATACGGGGCTCGTGTTCTACTCGCTCGGCAATTTCACCGCGAACAACAAGTTCAAATGTATGGTCGGGCTGTTCGTGCAGTTTACGCTTGAAAAGAATTTCGGGACCGGAACGGTGACGCTCGTCGATACGGCGGTGCTGCCGACGCTGACGATCCGCAGAAACATCAAAAGCAGTCCGCGGTTTGCCGTCATGCCCGCGTATGCCGATCCCGAACGGATCACGGGGCTTCGCGAGCCGTTAAGCCGCGCGGAACTCCGTTCGCTCGAAAAAGCCCGCGCCTATGCTTTGGAACGGCTCGGCGTCGTGGAGGGCGTTCGCCTTCTGGACGAGCCGTAATGAAAACCAAAAGGAGCTTCCCGGTTCGGGAAGCTCCTTTTATGTTCCGGTTCAGTTTTCCAGCTTTTCGCAGCCTTCGCAGTCGTCCGCGTCGCAGTCCCAGCACTCCATGCGCTTTTCCGCGATCGCAAACAGCTCGTCGAGCTTGTCGTCGGGAACGGGAACGAACTCTTCCATGTCCTCTTCCTCGTTCACGATGATCTCCATGATGCAGACCTCGAAGTCCTCTTCGGGTTCCTCGGGCAGATCGGCGTCCACGAGCACCGCGTACTCCTTGCCCTCATGCTCAAAATAATCAATGACCTCAAGGTCAAACTCGTTGCCTTCCTCATCGGTAAAGGTGACAAGATCTCTTTCGTCTTCCATGATGACTCTCCTTTTCGTTTATTTCAATTCATTGTACCGCATCCCGCGCCGCATTGCAAGCAAAAACCGCTGTGCGAAAAATCTTTTTGCAAAACTGAATCAAAATGAGATTATCCCTTGTGCATCGGGCGAAAATCGTTTATACTGTATCATGACGAAACATAGGGGGAAATCGGATGGATCTGGATTTTTTGGAACGGCTCAGCAAGGCGCTCGCCGTGCAGTTCGGCGAGCACTGCGAGGTTGCGGTGCACGATCTTATGAGCGGCGACATGGAACATACGGTCGCGCTGATCGAGAACGGGCATGTCACGCAGCGGAAGAAGGGCGACGGTCCGAGCCGCGTGGTGCTTGAAGCGCTGAAGGCGGAGGATCCGCGCGCGCTTGAGGATTCCGCGGGCTATCTCATGCGGACGCACGACGGACGCATCTTAAAATGTGCCACGGTCTACATCCGCGACGAAAACGGAAAGCCGGAGGGCGTGTTTTCCATCAATTACGACATCACCGAAATGCTGATGGCGGAGCGCGCGATCGCGTCGCTGCTGCCGCAGAAGGAAGAAAAGAAGACCCCGGCGCGCATTCCGCAGTCGGTCAACGAGCTTTTGGACGATCTCATCGGGCAGTCGGTCGAGCTGGTCGGCAAGCCCGTCGCCATGATGAACAAGGAGGACAAGATCAAGGCGATCGCGTTCCTCAACAAGGCGGGCGCGTTCCTCATCACCAGAAGCGGCGACAAGGTGTCGAAGTATTTCGGCATCAGCAAATATACCCTGTATTCCTACATCGACGCAACGAATTCCATTCAGAATTGAAGAAAGGAAAACAGCATGGATTTTGAAGCAATCAAAAAAGCGGCGCAGGGCTATCTGCCGGCTATGACGAAGTTCCTCCGCGATCTCATTGCGATCCCCAGCGAAAGCTGCGAGGAGGAAGGCGTGATCCACCGTACGATCGCCGAAATGGAAGCGCTCGGCTTCGACAAGGCGGAGATCGACCCGGAGGGCAACGCTTTGGGCTGGATGGGCGAAGGCAGCCGCATCATCGCGTTCGACGGACACATCGACACCGTCGGCATCGGCAACCTCGCAAACTGGGAGCACGATCCCTATAAGGGCTACGAGACCGACGACATCATCTACGGACGCGGCGGTTCCGACCAGGAGGGCGGCGTGGTCTCGGCGGTATACGGCGCAAAGATCATGAAGGACCTCGGCTTGATCCCCGAGGACACGAAGATCCTCGTCGTCGCCTCTGTGCAGGAGGAGGACTGCGACGGTCTGTGCTGGCAGTACATCCATAAGGAGGACGGGATCACGCCCGAGTTCGTCGTCTCCACCGAACCGACCGACGGCGGCATCTATCGCGGACACCGCGGCAGAATGGAGATCCGCGTGGACGTCAAGGGCGTTTCGTGCCACGGCTCCGCGCCGGAGCGCGGCGACAATGCGATCTATAAGATGGCGGACATCCTCGAGGAGGTCCGCGCGCTGAACGAGAATTCGGCAACGGACGCCGACGAGATCAAGGGTCTCGTGAAAATGCTCGATCCGAAGTACAATCCCGAGCACTGGGAGGACGCGCGCTTCCTCGGACGCGGCACGATCACCTGCTCGCAGATCTTCTACACTTCGCCGTCGCGCTGCGCGGTGGCGGACTCCTGCGCGGTCTCTTTGGATCGCCGCATGACCGCGGGCGAAACGTGGGATTCCTGTCTCGACGAGATCCGCAATCTCCCGGCGTGCAAGAAGTACGGCGACGACGTCAAGGTCTCGATGTACCTGTACGACCGTCCGGCGTGGACGGGGCTCAAATACGAGACCGAGTGCTATTTCCCGACCTGGATCAACAAGGAGAGCGCGGCGCACGTGCAGGCACTGGTCGACGCGCATAAGGCGCTGTTCGGCGATAAGCGCATCGGGCATCCGAGCGCCATGGACAAGCGCGACCGCCCGCTGATCGACAAGTGGACGTTCTCGACAAACGGCGTTTCGATTCAGGGGCGCTACGGCATCCCGTGCGTGGGCTTCGGTCCCGGCGCGGAATCGCAGGCGCACGCGCCGAACGAGATCACATGGAAGCAGGACCTCGTGACCTGCGCGGCGCTGTATGCCGCGGTCCCGATGTGCTATAAGCCCGAAAACCGCACGGACGACGTGACCGAATACCGCGCGGGCAGAACCGACACCAAGTTTGCAAACGACTGAGGAGGAGCTATGAGCAACGTCAAAAAGTATACCGATAAGCTGAACGAGCTGAAGTTCGACAACATGTACAACGGCGACTTTTTCCTGACCTGGGAAAAGACCGACGACGAGATCGCGGCGGTGTTCACCGTGGCGGACGCGCTGCGGCATCTTCGCGAAAACAACATCTCCTGCAAGATCTTCGACTCCGGACTCGGCATCTCGCTGTTCCGCGACAACTCGACCCGCACGCGCTTCTCGTTCGCGTCGGCGTGCAACCTTCTGGGGCTTGAAGTGCAGGATCTCGACGAGGGCAAAAGCCAGATCGCGCACGGCGAAACGGTGCGCGAGACCGCGAACATGATCTCGTTCATGGCGGACGTCATCGGCATCCGCGACGACATGTACATCGGCAAGGGCAATACCTACATGCACAACGTCGTCAACGCCGTCACCGAGGGCAACAAGGCGGGCGTGCTCGAGCAGAAGCCGACGCTTGTGAACCTCCAGTGCGACATCGACCACCCGACGCAGTGCATGGCGGACATGCTGCACTGCATCCATACGCTCGGCGGGAGCGACGATCTTGACGAGGCGATCAAAAACCTCAAAGGCAAGAAGGTTGCGATGACCTGGGCGTACAGCCCGTCGTACGGCAAGCCGCTTTCCGTGCCGCAGGGCGTCGCGGGGCTCTTTACCCGGTTCGGCATGGACGTCACGCTCGCGTATCCCGAGGGCTACGAGATCATGGACGACGTCGTGAAGGTCGCGGAGGAGAACTGCAAAAAATCCGGCGCTTCTTTTAAGATCACGCACGACATGAAGGAAGCGTTTAAGGACGCCGACATCGTCTATCCGAAATCCTGGGCGCCCTATAAGGCGATGGAGGAGCGCACCGAGCTGTACGGCAACGGCGACCTCGAGGGCATCAAGGCGCTCGAAAAGCGCCTGCTCGCGCAGAACGCGGAGCACAAGGACTGGGAGTGCACCGAGGAGATGATGAAGCTGACGAAGGACGGCAAAGCGCTGTATCTGCACTGCCTGCCCGCGGACATCACCGACGTTTCCTGCGAAGCGGGCGAGGTCGCGGCAAGCGTGTTCGACCGCTATCGCGATCCGCTGTATAAGCAGGCGTCGTTCAAGCCGTACATCATCGCGGCGATGATCTTCCTTGCGAAGGTCAAAAACCCGCAGGAAACGCTCTTAAAGCTCGAAGCCGACGCCAAGAAGCGCTGGGATGGCTGCTGATAACGGCAAATCAGCATCTGAAAACAAAGCCCGCTGCAGAAATGCGGCGGGCGTTTTTATCTTCGGGTCCGGGGCGGATCACATTCCGATCAGCCGCCGGAGGTCCGCTTCCTCGGCGCAGGAAAGCGGTTTGTCGGAAATCATGCGGAACAGGTACCGGAAGATCTCGTCGAACGGCGGCTCCGAAGCAAGCTCGGCGTGCCGGTCCATCCAGTGCGCGATCGCCATCGAATCGCCCGGATGCAGAAACGCCGTGGGATGCACGCCGGAAAGAAGCTCGCGGAGCTTGCGCAGGGTCAGGTCCGTTTCCGATTCGGTCGAGAATCTGCCTGCGGGCATCGGCGCGGGTTTCACGCGCTTCCGGTACGGACGCACGTCGCGCGGGTCCTCGCCGAAATCCGCGAGCAGCTCGCGATAGAGCCGGTAGCAGGCGAGCGCGTCGCAAAGCGCGTCGTGGTGATCCGTCAGCGGAATGTCGAACGCCGCGCAGAGCGTGTCGAGCCGGTAGCTTCCGTAGGTCTCGCGGGAAAACCGCCGCCGCGCCATCTGCACCGTGCAGCAGCAGGTGATCTCGGGAACCGGAATGCCGTAGCGCTCGAGCGTCCCGCAGATCATGCCGAGGTCGAACGGCGCGTTATGCGCAACAACGATCGAGTCGGTGAAGTATTCCGCGATCCGCGGCCAGAGCGTCGGAAAATTCGGCGCGTTTCTGACGTCCGCGGGGGTGATGCCGTGAATTGCAATGTTCATCGGGTCGAACGGGACTTCCGGATCGACGAGATGGGATTCGGTTTTGAGGATGTCGCCGTACTCGGAAACGACGATGCCGATCTGGCAGATCGCGGCGTCGCGTCCGTTCGGCGTTTCGACGTCGACGGCGACAATGCGGTTTCTTTGCTGTTCCATACGCATAGTATAACAGAAGCGGAAACGATTCGCAACATTTGTGAAATCACGGCAAACTCGGGAGGGAACCGCTTGCGGAGCGGATCGTTTTGTGATATAAGTTATCTATCAAGTTATAGGGGATTGTATTGTTTCCAATGGAAAAAAAGAAAAAAGGACCGGGCGTCAGATACCTGAAGCCGTGCATCCGGGGTTATGTAACGCCGTCCGTTCTGACGCCGGTGCTGATTGTGTTCGAGGTCGCGCTGGAGATTCTGATCCCGCTGCTGATGGCTGCGCTTGTCGACGGAGGTCTGTACCGCGAGGAGCAGTTTCAGCTGCAGGGCGTGATCTCCCGTCTGCCGTACCGGAACAATCTGCAGTTCGTGCTGTGGGTCGGCGGACTGATGGTGCTTGCGTCGCTGCTGTCGCTGCTGTGCGGCGCGCTTGCCGCGCGCACGTCGGCGGTTGCGTCGATGGGCTTTGCGAAGAACCTCCGCGAACGGATCTTCGGAAAGATCCTGCAGTTTTCCTTTAAGAACACCGACCGGTTCCAGACCTCGTCGCTGGTCATCCGCGCGACGACGGACGTCAACAATCTGCAGAACACCTATCAGATGTTCCTGCGCATGATGTTCCGGGCGCCGATCATGATGGTGCTTGCGGCGGTCATGGCGTTCCGCATCAATGTGAAACTGTCGTATATCTTTGTGGTTTCGCTGCCGCTCGTGCTCACGCCGATGCTGCTCTTCATGTTCATCGGACGCAAGCGTTTCCAGATGATGTTCAAAAAACTCGATACCATGAACAGCGCCGTGCAGGAAAACCTGGTCGGCATGCGCGTGGTCAAGTCGTTCGTGCGCGGCCCGTATGAAAACGACAAGTTCCGGGACAGCGCCGACGATCTGATGAAGACGCAGATCTATGCGCAGAAGCTGTTCTCGTTCGCCAACCCGATCCAGCTCGGCGTGATGTGGGGCGCGACGATCCTGCTGTGGCTCTTCGGCGGCAGAATGAGCATTTCGCCGGACGGAAACCTGCCCATCGGCGAGCTGACCGCGCTGATCGGCTATTCCACGCAGGTGATCGCGTCGCTGCAAATGGTCTCGATGTTCCCGCTGATGCTTTCGAGGATGCGCGCGTCGCTCGACCGCATCAACGAAGTATTTGAGGAAAAGATCGATATTGAATCACCCGAAAGCGATCTGGCCGTCGAGAACGGCGAGATCGAGTTCGATCATGTCAATTTCTCGTATTCCGGCAATCCGGACGTACTGAACCTCAAGGACGTCTGCCTGCACATTCTGCCGGGGCAGACGGTCGGCGTCATCGGCGGCACGGGCGAGGGCAAATCGACGCTCGTGCAGATGATCCCGCGGCTTTACGACGTGCTCTCGGGTTCGGTGCGCGTGTCCGGTCATGACGTGCGCGAATACAGCCTGAAAGCGCTCCGCGACGGCGTTTCGATGGTGTTGCAGAAGAACATGCTGTTTTCGGGCAGCATCCGCGAAAACATGCGCTGGGGCGATCCGGACGCCACGGACGAAGAGATCCGCGAGGCGTGCAGGATCGCGTGCGCCGACGGCTTCGTCTCCGCGTTCCCGGACGGGTACAACACCGATCTCGGACAGGGCGGCTGCAACGTGTCCGGCGGACAGAAGCAGCGTCTCTGCATTGCAAGAGCGCTGTTGAAAAAGCCGAAGATTCTGATCCTTGACGACTCGACAAGCGCGGTCGACACCGCGACCGAAGCAAGGATCCGCGACGGACTTTCCAGGCTCACCGATATGACGAAGATCATCATCGCACAGCGCATCACATCCGTTATGAATGCGGATCAGATCATCGTCATGGAGCACGGCAGGATCTCCGACGTCGGCAGACACGACGAGCTGCTTTCGCGGAGCGAGATCTACCGCGAGGTCTATGAATCGCAGGTCAGAGAGGGGGCGAATGCGTAATGCCGCCGAGAGGAAGCTCCTTCAACAGCAAAATGGGCGGAAAGCGCGCCGAAAAGCCGCTGAAAACCCTCCTTCGCCTGTTCCGTTATTTCAAAAACTGCACCGGGATCCTGATCGTTTCGATCATCTCGATCCTTTTGTACTCCGCCGCGTCCAACTACGCGGTGCTGATGACGAAAAAACTCGTCGAAGTGCTGGAAGCCGGGATCGGCGCGGATATGGCAAAATATGCCGCGCTGCTCATCGGCATGGCGATCCTGTATGCGATCGCCGTCGTCACCAACTTCCTGCTGAACCGCCTGATGCTCTCCTGTTCCGCGCGCGTCATGTGCGCGCTGCGCAAGGAGATGTTCGAGAAGATGCAGTCGCTGCCGATCGCGTTCTTCGACGGACGGACGCACGGCGAGCTGATGAGCTATTACACCAACGATACCGAGGCGGTCAACGAGCTGCTGCATCATTCGATCACACAGATGCTGATCTCGATCTCCTCGCTGGTCTTCGTATTCGGGCTGATGGCGTCGCTGTCCATTCCGGTCGTCTTTATCATGATCTGCATGGGCGTGTGCGTGTTCTATGTGATGCGCGGCGTCACGAAAAAGAGCCGCCGCAACTTCAAGAAACAGCAGTATGAGCTGGCGGCGGTCAACGGCTACATCGAAGAAATGATGGAGGGACAAAAGGTCGTCAAGGTCTTCACGCACGAGGAAAAGGCGAAGGCGGGCTTCAAAAAGCACAACGACGAGCTCTGCAAGGTCGCGACGGACGCGAACACCTACGCAAGCATCGTCGGTCCGCTGATGAACAACATCTCCCACATCTTCTATGCGATCACCTGCACCGTCGGCGTTTTGCTGGCGGCGCCGGTCCCGGGCGAGGACTTCCTGCTCGAAAACACCTGGTTCGCCTCGCATCAGGCGTTTCTGGTCGAGGGCAGCGCGCTGATCGCTTCCCTGCAGTTCGTGCGGCAGGTAAGCAACCGCATCAGCCAGATCTCGCAGCAGTTCAACTCGATCCTTCTGGCGCTTGCGGGCGCGGAGCGCATCTTTGCTCTCATAGACATGCCCGCCGAGGTCGACGAAGGCACGGTCACGCTGGTCCGTGTCGAGGAACAGAACGGACAGCTCAAAGAGACCGACCGCCGCACCGGTCACTGGGCATGGAAGCGCGGCGGCGAGCTCGTGCCGATGCGCGGCGAGGTGCGCTTCACCGACGTCGATTTCAGCTATGACGGCAAAAAGCAGGTTCTTTCCGACGTTACGCTCTACGCGCATCCGGGGCAGAAGATCGCGTTTGTCGGCTCCACCGGCGCGGGCAAGACGACGATCACGAACCTCATCAACCGCTTCTACGACATCGCGGACGGCACGATCACCTACGACGGCATTCCGATCCGCGAGATCAAAAAGAGCTCATTAAGAAGCTCGCTCGGCATGGTTCTGCAGGACACGCACCTGTTTTCCGGCACGGTCATGGAGAATATCCGCTACGGGCGGCTGGACGCGACGGACGAGGCGTGCATCGAGGCGGCGAAGATCGCGAACGCGGACTTCTTCATCTCGCATCTGCCGGAGGGCTATCAGACGAAGCTCGTTGCGGACGGCGCGAACCTTTCGCAGGGACAGCGGCAGCTCATTGCGATCGCAAGGGCGGCGGTCTCCGATCCGCCGGTGCTGATCCTCGACGAGGCGACGAGCTCCATCGACACCCGCACCGAGAAGCACATCGAGCACGGCATGGACGCGCTGATGAAAGGACGCACCGTGTTCGTGATCGCGCACCGGCTTTCGACGGTCCGCAACAGCGATTGTATCATGGTCCTCGAAAACGGCAGGATCATCGAGCGCGGCAGCCACGAGGAACTCCTTCGGGAGCGCGGCAAGTATTACGAGCTCTGCATGGGAAAGAGCGAACTGAGCTGACGCTCCGCGCGGTCGAAACGACCTTCGCATGGAGCCTTCGGATGCATCCTTCCGTATCTTTTTGAACCGTCTGCAAACCGGATGCGGCGTGCGGACGAATGATGTGAAAAGGGACGCCGGTATCGGCGTCCCTTTCCTGTTTTTTATTCAATCGAGTTCCTTCAGATACGCTCTGCGGCGCTTGTGCTGGACGGCGTTGAAGCGCTTCCAGAGGTTGCGGATCTGCATGTTGTCCTCCAGGTTGAGGTTCGTCTCCGCGTACTCGGTGACGCCGTCGGAAAGCATGTCGCACAGCGCGGCGGCGATGACCGCCGGGATGCCGGTGTTCACGTATTCCGGCGCGACCGCGATAAGCCCGAGGTCGATGACATTCGGCTTCTTGATCGCCTTCAGAAGACGCAGGAGCGCGGCGGGGGTGAGGTGCCCCCGGCTCTTCTGCACCGCCTTTGCGATCGACGGGAAGCTCACGCCGAAGCAGACGA
>CAMPAN010000023.1 GCA_946631895.1 uncultured Clostridia bacterium | reverse complement strand
TGCAGATCGTCACGCGCTACCAGAACGCGGTGATGACTGAGGGACGGAAGCTCGTGCTTGAATACGACAAAAGGATCGCGGAGACCGGCGACGCATCGCTTTGCGCCGAGGCGAACGAAAAGCTCGCGGCGATGGCAAAGGAGCAGACCGACAAGACGCTGACCGCGGTGCTGCACGAATCCAGCGTCACCATGAAGAACGGTTACAATCGCGCGGATAACTGACCGAAACAAATCGTTTAAAAAAATAATATCCTGCAGTGGATTTCAGCTGCCTTCGCCGTGTCTGATACAGCAGATCGCGCGAAGGCAGTTTCTTTGCGGAATGCCTGTCTTCGCGTACACGCTTCATACGGTGGAACAGGCTGTTCATCCATGCGTCCTTCCACACCCCGCCGTATGAACAAAGCAGGCGGACGCCGCTTCCCGGTTTGTCCGCCTGCTGCTTTTTATTCGGTTTTTCATTTTGCTTTCCGCCGTTCGGCAAAGCGGTTTTCTATTGCAAAGCCGATCCGTTCGATCCGCGTTATGCGGCCGATCTGCAGCGCGCCTTCGGTGACGACGACCGCCGCGACAATGTCCAGCACGTAATGCTGTTTCACAAAGAGAATGGAGAAGCAAACGAGGATCAGGAACGCCAGATTGAACCAGGTATACCATTTCGGAATCTTCCGGCACCCCATCGTGCCGCGCCAGCAGAGGTAGCTGATGACGACGTGCAGCGACGGACAGAGATTTGTCGGCGAATCGACCCGGTACAGGAAGCGCATCCAATCATTGAATATCCCGCTCTCCGTGATCTCGGGTCGCTGGATTGTGACCGGATACCCGAGGAAGCAGGCAAGGCACGCGATCATAATGATCGAATAGACGCCGCACATCCGATACGCATGCTGTTTGCTTTCGCTGAGCATCCAGATGATCGTCCCGATCCATGAGACAAACGACAGGAAATAGATCGTAACCCATTCCGGTTTCAGTTCAATCACCTCATCAAGACGTGTGGAGATGCTGTGCGAGGGCAGATACGGCAGAATGGGACGCGTCGCGTAGAACGTGAGCAGGTCGATCGTAATGAGGTACACAAAACAAATCCAGAAATACGGCGGGAAGATCTCAAAGAACTTCCTGCGCGGTCTTGCCTCGGCGGGTTCCTGCTTATCCAGAATGAACGCCGGTCGTTTGTTGATTGCAAGGAGCAGCAGCATGCCGAGAATTCCGCAGCAGACGAATTCGCCGATGAACACGAACAGTGCAAGAAGCCACCAGGATTCCGTCATCCCGTATGTATAGCGCAGCACAAACGGCACGATCAGGGTGTTTGCAAGGATCGGCGGAACCGGCGCAAGCCATTTGAACTTGCGCAGCGCATAGGTCAAAACCGCGCCGATCAGTGTGGCGACGGTGCCGAATACGATATCCCAGACGGCAGCGCCGGTCAGCAGATTCGCAAGGAAACAGCCGATCGCAAGCCCCGGGATCGCCGCGCTCGTAAAGAACGGCAGGATGGTCAGCGCTTCGGAAAGACGGAACTGGACAGCGTTCATGCCGGACAGCCCGAACTGCGCGGAAAGCTCTGTCAGCACAACATAGAGCGCCGCGATGAATGCTGCTTTTGTGATATAAACGGCAGAATGCCGATACGTTTTGGTCATGACACTACCCCTTGCTCATTGTCAGCTGCGCCGTAATGCAGCGTCTCATTCGCAATCGCTTTCTCTTTGCTGCGTCGGATCAGGTATTTCACGGTCCAGCAGCCCAGCCGGAGCAGCCCGTCCAGCGCGCCGCAGACGGCAAACGCGATCGTAAACTTCCATACTATGCTCTGCGGAATCACCAGATAGCCGAGACCGAACAATGTGGAAACAGCGCCTTCAATGAAATTCAGAACGCGCAGGAAGGATTTCTTTTCCCGTTTCAGTCCCTTTTTTACGACGGTATAGAACGCCAGCGCCAGGCTCAGGATCCCGTACAGCACGCTGCCGATCAGAAAAACGGCATGTTCCTTGAAAAACAGGCTTGCCGCCAATGCAAGAATGACGCCCAGCAGTACAAACCGTCCGCGCATACCGTCCAGTTTGCCGTGCTGCCTGATCAGACGCCGGACCAGAAGCACCGTCTGTACACCGGCAAGCGCCGTCAGAATGATGACGGTCGTAAGCTCGAACAGCACGCCGGACAGGAAGAACAGAATCACGCCCGCTGCAATCAATCCGACGCCCTGTACGCGCAGGTCGGAGAAGATTCGCTTCAGCTTTTCGGTTTTCGTCTGCGGCAGTTCCGGAATTGCATCGTCGAAGAACAGTCTGTTCGGCAGCTTGGCAAGCGCTTTTCTCGTCGTCGGGCTGATGCCGGTCAGTCTGATTAGAACCGACTGCAGCCGGTCCATATCCAGCTCCTCCAGGGATTCGCTTCCGTCCGCGGAAAGCACGTCGAACAGCTCGTTGATGAACACCGTGCGGTCGCTCTGCGGAATGCTTTCGATCCAATCGTTCATCAGCCGGTTCAGCCGCATGCTGCCCGGAGAATTCTTCTCCGCAGAAGAGAGGCTTCCGCAATCGACCATCCAGGAGCACAGCGCATGCTGCGTAATCCCGCTGCGGGAAGAATACACGATCTTCGTATCCGTGATCTTCGGCTCGAACAGCATGCCGACCACGTCGTATTCCGGAATGATGCGCGTTGTCTTCGCGTCGATCCGCTGATCGAGTCGAGGATCCATCACCTCCGGGCAGAAACCGGGACCGTCCAGAAGCCAGACGTGCTTCACCTTTTCCCACTGTTCATCAGGCAGCATGCATGCAGCGTACTGCGCCTGATTGGCGCCTTTGGAATGACCGGTGATGTACCATTCCCCTTCATTGATCACCCGCTCCGCATACTTGAGCGAAAGCTCCTGCGCTTCCGTCCTGGTGAACGAGATCATGCAATCCTCGCGCCAGCCTGCAATGGAGGCGTCCGTCCCGCGGTATGCGATCACCGAAAAATCCGGCGCATGAAAGGTTACGGCGGAAAACTGCAGCGGCGGATCCGTGCGCAGAACGTCCTCATAATCGGAGATCCGAAGGCTGCCGAACCTCGCGGAACGCGCTGCAGACGCAAACAGATCGTGATTGCCGAGGTCGCCGCCCGTGATCATGAGCTTTGCCTCCCCCGCCTCGATCATCGGGAGACAATCGGCAACGGTGTGATCCGTTTTTCCGTCCGAAAAGACCGGCGAAAGATCGAAATAGCTGATGTTTGCAAGGATTACCGCGTCCGCGTCGCGAAACGGAAAGACCCGGAAATCAAGGTCCCCGATCCAACGGATATAATCTGTCAGTTTTTCCATAAACGCCTCCCGCTTCCGCGCGATGTTTTTTCGTCCCGCTTATCCGGATATACTACCCAATATATACAGTATACTCCGTTTTCAGAGTATTTTCAAGTGCTGCATCCTTTCCGAACGGTATCATCAAGCACAAAAAATCTCCCCGTTCGGGGAGATCGGAAGTCCGGATTCGCGGACGAATCAATATCTGCGCCTTGCACAGCGGCAGGAAGGCGCGCTGCGTCCGGTCTTGATTGCCTGCATGATCTCGAGACACTCGCCGAAGCGCTGGTAATGCACGATCTCACGCTCGCGCAAAAAGTACAGCGGCTCGATGATCTGGCTGTTCGAGGTCATATTCATCAGGTGTTCGTAGGTCGCTCGCGCTTTCTGCTCGGCTGCCATGTCCTCGCTCAGATCCGCGATCGGATCGCCGGTGCAGGCGATGTACGCAGTCGTAAAGGGAACGCCGTTCGGGTCTGCGGGGAATACGCCGTTCGAGTGCATCACATAGTAACCGTCCAGTCCCGCCGCAGTCAGTTCTTCCAGGCTCGCGCCCTGCATGCACTGCGTGATCATGGTTGCGATCATCTCCCAGTGCGCGATCTCTTCGGTGCCGATGTCGGTCAGCGTCGCGCGGATGCGGTCGTCCGGCATGGAATAGCGCTGGGTTAGGTAACGAAGTCCCGCGCCGAGCTCGGAGTCCGGACCGCCGTACTGCGCCATCAGAAGCTTTGCCATCCGCGGATCGGGTTTGGTGATGCGGACGGGGTATTCGAGTCGTTTTTCATAGATCCACATTTCTTTGCCCTCCTTAGTTCTGCCACGGCCACTTCTGGTAGACCCAGCTTCCGGCGTCGTGCGTGCAGTTGCCGAAATTCTCGAGCGGACCGAAGCGCTCGTTGTATTCGTTGCAAAGACGGCCGAGCGTCTCCGCGTAGCTGTTGAAGTCGTTCATCGCTTCAAGATCCTCGGGATGCGTGTCGAGATACAGCTGCAGCTCGACGCATGCGAAACGGATCTCGCCGATTTTATTCATCAATGCCTGTTCCGTAAAGTCTGACATGTTACACCTCCCGGGATCTGCAGGTCGGATAATCGGAGACGAGCTCCGGGAAAAGCGTCCCGCGAGACAGTGCTTCGCAGGGGCAGAAGCCTGCGCGGTACGTCTGATTCGGAAAATACACGGTCGCAAGCGCGCAGCCGCCGTTCGGAACGCCGCAGCCGTTCATCGAAGCGACGGCGCCCGCGGGAACGACGTTGTCGACCGTGGTAGGATCGACGGCGGAAATGCGATCCGTAAAGCAGCACCCGCCGTTTGCATAGGATTGTTGCATGGTCTTTCCTCCTTGGTTCTTTACTGCTATGGTATTGTTTTTTGTCGAAAAGTGTGCATTCCCTGCCTTGCAATTCACAGGTGACAGATTTACGGAGCTGTGATATACTCAGAAAAAGAAACCGAACGGAGGACAGTATGAAACTGGCAGAAGCATTGCAGGAACGGGCGGACCTGAACCGGAAGATCGACGATCTCAAACGACGGATCGGCAGGAACATTCTCGTGCAGGAGGGCGAAGCCCCCGCAGAGGATCCGAACGCGCTGCTTTCCGAGCTGGACGCAAGCATCGACCGGCTTGCATCGCTGATGACAGCGATCAACCGCACCAACGGCAGAACGCGTGTGAACGGCATGACGCTGACCGAGCTCATTGCAAAGAAAGACGCGCTGAATCTCCGCATCTCCGCATATCGTGACGCGGTCTATACCGCGAGTGAGAACACCAGCCGCGCACGCGGCACAGAGATTCGCGTAAAAGCCCTGCTTTCGGCAGCAGAACTGCAGAAGCAGGCGGATGCGCTTTCCGCAGATCTCCGGAAGCTCGACAATCTTTTGCAGGAAACAAACTGGAAAACCGAACTGAAATAATACAGTGAGTAGTCGGAAACGGGTGCATATCGGGCGGCAACTGCCGAAGTTGCAATGCAGTGGCGGCTTTGAGCCGGCCGGAGTTCGAATCTCCGAGAATCGTTATGCTCCGAACGCGCACGACCGCACCCTGATTCTATATCGCGCATCACCGGATATGGACGTTCCGACGAGGGTGGCGTAGGGGAAATCATGAGCAATTTATACGACGATCTGCAGGCGCTTTCGCGGATCCCGCACGCATACGAAACCTGGACAGACTACCGCGAACGGTTGTCCGGGTTTTTTCTGTCGCAAACGGAACCGGGGTCGACCGCGCTGATCGTCGGCGCAGGCGCGTGCAACGATCTTGCGCTCAAGGCGCTTTGCGGACATTTTTCGGAAGTCCGGCTTCTGGACCGGGACACAGACGCCGTACGCGAGGGCGTGCGGCGTCAGAACGCGCCGGTTTTGCCGGATCGGGTGATCCGTGCGGATCTCATAGGCGTGCCGGAGGAAGCATACCGGGCAATCGCGGACAGTCTGCTTTCCGAAATCCGAAACGCATCGGGCGGACCGGATCCGGCGGTATTCGAACGCCGCGTCAAAGAGGTGTTTGCGCACGCGCTTTCCGTGCGAAAATCGGACGCCGTTACGACGCAGACCGCGCTTGCGGATCATGTGATCTGCTGCGGTGTGCATTCACAGCTTCTGACGACGTTTCTGCAGATGGCAAGCGTATACCGGAGATACGTTCCGTTTCATTCGGAGGCGATCGCAACGTTCCTTCGCGAACAGCTCCCCTCCCTTGTCTCCGGTCTCAACGACACGCTGTTCCGCTGGGCAAAGCAGAGCGTGATCCTCGGGCTCGAGGAATGCCGGATCGGCGTCGACGGCGGCGTTGACGGCGCATGGCAGGCATTTTCGGATCTCGAACGCCGCGGCATGCCGGTCGCTGCCGAACAGCGGCTGATCTGGCCGTTCGATCCTGCGCAGCATAAGGCGTACCGCATGCGCATACTGCAGATAAAAAAGAAGGATCCGTGATCCGGATCCTGTTCGTTCGTCACGGCAGCATCTGCCGAAGCCCGACGGCGGAATATGTTCCGATCGCGCTTGCGCGGCGCAGAGGGCTTCTTTCCAAACCGTTCCCGACCGGATCGTTCACCGCGGGAAAACAAGCATAAGGATTCGTTCGTTCAAAAGCCGTAAAACCGACAGGTTTCACGGTTTTCACAGGCTTTTCTTTTGGCCGGAAAGCTGATACAATAGAAAAAACAGGGATCGGAGCGCGACATCATGGATCGGAATCATCTCAGGATCGCAAGCATTCAGCTTCTCGGAAAACCGACGAAGCAGGAAACATACCGACACATCAGGGAGCTCGTCGATTCCGTTCCGGACGGCGCGGCGGATCTTTTTATGCTGCCCGAAATGTGGAACGGTCCGTACGAAGCAGCGCGCTTTCCGGCGTTTGCAGAGCCGGAGGGCGGACCTTCGTGGCAATTCCTTTCGGCGCTCGCAAAGGAAAAGCATGTGTATCTCTGCGGCGGCTCGATCGCCGAGCGCGAGGGTGATCGCGTGTACAACACCGCGTACGTCTTCGATCCCGAGGGAACACAGATTGCGAAACACCGCAAGATGCACCTCTTTGACATCGACGTGAAGGGCGGACAGCGATTCTTTGAATCGGACACGCTTTCGCCCGGAAACAGCGTGACGGTCTTCCCCACTGCGTTCTGCACCGTTGGACTCTGCATCTGCTACGATCTCCGCTTCCCGGAGCTTGCGCGGCTGACGGTCGACGCCGGCGCAAAGGTGCTCCTCGTGCCCGCCGCGTTCAATATGACGACCGGTCCCGCACACTGGGAGCTGCTGTTCCGCGCACGCGCGGTCGACAACCAGATCTATACCGTCGGCGTTGCGCCCGCACGCGATCCCGGCGCTTCCTATCAATCCTGGGGACACTCGATCGTCTGTTCGCCGTGGGGCGAGGTGCTGATGCAGATGGACGAAAAGGAGGGCGTTGCCGTAACCGGGCTGGATCTCGACCGCGTGGAACAGGTGCGCAGCGCCATTCCGGTTCTCAGGCAGCGCAGGACGGATATCTACCGATTGGAGCTTCAGCCATGAAACAGGTCATCCACATCTTCGGTGCGTCCGGTTCCGGCACAAGCACGCTTGCGGCGGCGTTCTGCAAACGCACGGGCTTTTGCCTTCTCGACACGGACGACTTTTACTGGTTGCCCGTCGACCCGCCGTTTACCGAAAAGCGCGATCCGGTTGAACGTGTCGCGCTGATATCCGCTGCGATCGACGCGTCCGAAAACGCCGTCCTCTCCGGTTCCGTGGTCGGCTGGGGCGATCCGCTGATTCCGTATTTTACGCTTGCGGTGCGGCTCTTTACGCCGACGGACGTGCGGCTTCAAAGTCTCAAAGCGCGCGAATCCGAACGCTTCGGCGCGCGCATCCTGCCCGGCGGCGATATGTACGAGGAACAGCAGGCGTTTTATCGCTGGGCGGCGGGCTACGATACCGGCGGCGTCGAGATGCGAAGCAAGGCGATGCACGACGCATGGACCGAGAAGCTGTCATGCCCCGTCCTGGTTCTCGACGGCACGCAGCCGGTCGAAGCGCTGGTCGACGCGGTGCTTTCGGCTTTGGCTCGAAAGGAGGAGCCCGATGTGCGGCAGATATGAGATCTATCAGGAGGTCAGGGACGAGTATCTCGAAGCGCTGATCAAAGACGCTCTGCGCGTGTCCGACAAGCTCGGCGCGGGCATGAAGCCGTTCGGCGAGATCCGTCCCACCGACGTCGCGCCGGTGATCGCCCCGTCCGCTCTGCACCGCAGGATCGGCGCGTTCCCGATGCAGTGGGGCTTCAACCACCCGCGGCGCGGCATGCTCGTGTTCAACACGCGCATGGAGACCGCGCCGGAAAAGGATCTGTTCGTTTCGAGCATCGACGAGCGTCGCTGCCTGATCCCCGCGTCGCGCTACTTTGAATGGAAAAAGACCGACGCGGACAGGAAAACGCGCTTCGCGTTCTCCGCCGAAACCGGTGATCCGCTGTACCTTGCCGGGCTCTATATTCGCACCTCGGACAAACGGCAGCTCCCCTGCTTTTCGATCCTGACGCAGGACGCCGAAAAGACGATCCGCGAGATCCACCCGCGCATGCCGGTGCTCGTGCCGTTCTCCCGCGCGGAGGAGTGGCTCTCTCCCGACACGGACTTTCACGAATTCATCTACAACCTTTCCGTGCCTGTCACGGCAAGCAAAAGCCCATAAACGCAAAAACGCCTCCGGAAAACCGGAGGCGTTCTCTTGTTTTCAATTCAGCAACTCGTACTGCGAATTGTAGATCTCCGCATAAAAGCCGTTCTTTACGAGCAGCTCTTTGTGCGTGCCCTGCTCCACGATCGTGCCGTGGTTCACGACGAGGATCATGTCGGCGTCGACGATCGTCGAGAGCCGGTGCGCGATGACGAAGCTCGTGCGGTCCTTCATCAGATCGTCCATCGTTCTCTGAATCAGGATCTCCGTACGCGTATCGACGTTCGACGTCGCTTCGTCGAGGATCAGAATCGGGCGGTTTGCAAGGTATGCGCGGGCGATCGTCAGAAGCTGCTTTTGTCCGCCGGAGATGTTCGTCGTCTCCTCGTTGATCACCGTGTCGTAGCCCTGCGGCAGCGAGCGGATGAAACGGTCGATGTGCGCGCGCTTTGCCGCTTCGTGCACCTCCTCCTCCGTGGCGTCCGGTCTGCCGTAGGCAATGTTGTCGTAGATCGTGCCGGAAAAAAGCCACGTATCCTGCAGAACCATCGAGAACACGCTGCGGAGCGCGTTTCGCGGCATCTTCATGATGTCCTTGCCGTCCACGAGGATCCTGCCGCCGTCGACGTCGTAAAAGCGCATCAGAAGGTTCACGATCGTGGTCTTTCCGCCGCCGGTCGGTCCGACGATCGCGACCTTTTCCCCGGCGCGGACGTCGATGGTGAGCCCTTGAATGAGCGGCTGCTTGGGATCGTAGGAGAAATCGACGTTCTCGAACTGCACATTGCCCTCGCCCTTCGGCGCGGTTTCCTCCGTGCATTCCGTCATCTCCTCCTCGTCGAGCATCTTATAGACGCGCTCGGACGAAGCGATCGTCTGCTGCAGCATGGAAAAACCCTGCGCAATGCTTTCGAGCGGTCCCGCGAACATCCTCGCATAGAGTACGAACGCCATGATCGTGCCGACACTCATGCCGAACAGGTTGTTCGCAACGAACACGCCGCCGAGAATGCAGATCACGATATAGGCGATGTTGTTGCTGAGCGCAACGACCGGCTGCACGATGGACGCAAGGAACGTGCCCTTTTGCGCTGCGTCGCGCATGTCGCCGCAAAGCGTCGCCTGCCGTTCGCGCTGCCGTCCCTCAAGGTGGAACGCCTTGACCGTGTCAAAGCCGGTGAAGGTCTCCTCGGTGAGCGCATACAGCTCGCCGTTCTTTTTGCGGACGGTCGCGAAGTATTTTTCGCTCTTGCCCGCGATCTTTGCGGACAGGAACAGCGAAAGCGGAACGAAGACGATGACCGCCGCGGCAAGGATCGGATTCAGGAGGAAGATCAGCACGATGATGCCGATGAGCTTCAGCACGCCGGAGATCAGCGTTTCCAGGAAGCCGTGGATCGTGTTTCCCATCGTGGAGACGTCGTCAGTCATATGCGAGATGATCTCCCCGTTCGGCGTCTGATCGACATACCGCACCGGGATCCGGCGGATCTTGTCGCTCATGCGGATGCGGATCGCGCAGGTGAAATGCCGGGATACCACGTTATTCATGATGAGCATTTCGCCGATCGCCGCAAGCGAGCTTCCCGCGTACGCCGCGGCAAGCAGGATGCATTCAAGTCCGAATGCGGCATTGTCGAGCACCGCAGGCTGCCCGAGATGCGCCGGCTCCCAGTAGTTATAGAGCCGGTCGGACAGCGCGCGCAGAATCTCCGGCGTCACCAGAGACAGCGCAACGGATACGAGGCTGATAAACGCGCCGAGCACAAGCCATCCCGCAATGGGCCTGGTGTCCTTCAGAATGCGCAGAATCGTCTTTCCGGAGGTGTTCTGCTGCTTCATACGGAGTCACCTCCCAACTGCGAACGGACGATCTCGCGGTAGACCTTGCAGGATTTCACAAGCTCCGCGTGCGTACCGCTTCCGACGATGCCGCCCTGCTCGATGACGTAGATCCTGTCGCAGCGCATGGCCGTCGCCGCGCGCTGTGTGATGATGATCTGTGACTTTCCCGCAAGATAACGGTTCAGGGCTTTCCGGAGCTTGCTCTCGGTAAGATAGTCGAGTGCGGAAAAGCTGTCGTCAAACACATACACCGAAGCGGGCTTCAGAATCGTACGCGCAATACTGATGCGCTGCTTCTGTCCGCCGGAAATGTTCGCCCCCGCCTGTGCAAGACGATAGGACAGTCCCTCCGGGTGCGAATCCGCAAACTCGGTCATCTGCGCGATGTCGAGCACGGTTCTCACGTCGTCCTCGCTCGCGTCCGGATTGCCCATACGCACGTTGTCGAGCAGCGTTCCTTCAAACACCATGCCCTTCTGCAGTGCGGCGGAGATATTGCAGCGCACGTCGGCGCGTCCGATCTCTGCATACGGTTTCCCGCCGAGCGAGATCTCGCCCTCCGCGGGCGGATAGAAATCGAGCAGCAGTTTCAGGATCGTTGATTTTCCGCTGCCCGTGCCGCCGATGATCGCAACGGTCTCGCCCGCATGCACGGTCAGGTCGATCCCGGAAAGCGTCTTGAGTTCACTGTCCGGATAGGAAAATCCGACGCCGCTCAGAACGAGATCGCCGCCGATGATCTCGCCTCTGCCTTCAAGCTCCGGTTCGTCCGGCAGGTTCAGAACCTCGGTCACACGGTTGATGCAGACCTTGAGGTGCGGCAAAAAGACGAACGTCCACGAAAGCATCATTACGCCGTTCAGAATCAGCGCCACATACTGTACGGTGGCGATGACGCCGCCCGCCGTCAGCCCTGCCTGCATCAGTTCCGGGTTCTGCAGACGGTTTGCACCGACCAGCAGCATCACGACGGCGGCAAAATTCAGCACCAGCATGCATAGCGGATTCACATACCCTGCCCGGACGTTAGCGCGGATAATGTACTTTGCCATCTCCTCGGTCGCGTGCGCGATGCGTCCGTGCTCGTGCGCTTCCTTGTCGAATGCGCGGATGACGCGGATGCCGGAAAGCCGCTCGCGCATCAGCCGGTTCTGTTCGTCGATATACTCGTCAGAGAGCTTCCAGAGCCGGTCAAGATGCCGTACGATCGGAAACAGGATCAGAAATGCCAGCGGCGTCGCAAGCAGCAGGATCAGCGCAAGCACGCGGTCGGACAGAAGCGCGAACGCCACGCCGCCGACCATCAGGATCGGAACGACGACCACGACGTTCACCATCATCGACGACGCGCCGGACAGCGTCGAAACGTCGTGTGTGGAACGCGTCAGAAGTCCGGAGGTGCCGATTCTCGAGAAGTTCTCAAAATCCAGCGCGGACGCCTTTTGAAAAATCCCGCGGGTCAGATCGTGCGAAAAGCCCGCCGAGATCCGCGCGTTCACGGCGCTCGTCCAAAGCGCGCAGAGCATGGAAAGGATCGCAAGCCCGAGCATCATGCCGCCGAGCTTCAGTATTGTGCTCATATCGCCCGCGGCGATGCCGTCGTCGACGATACGACTCATCAGGTACGGCAGAAAAGCCCCGCCGAGCGTATAAACCACGCACAGCACGGCGGTCAGAAACAACGGTTTTCGATACGGTTTCAGATATTTCAGGATTGTTTTCATACGTTTATCATACCGGTTCGACGGAAAAAAAGCCAGCAACCTTTGGTTGAGTGCCATAAACCGTCGATCGGAAAACTGGATCAATCCTTTCGGATTTTATGCAGAGTTTCCCTCGCAGTTCAGCACCAGTATACAGGATTGCATGCGATCCGTCAAGGATTGTCCTTTACGCCGATTGACCGCAAATTTGTCTAGACATATTTTGGTAACTGCTCAATTTTGTCAGATAATATCGGGGTTTTGAAATATTGCCGTGAAAGAATATATTTTTTATTGACAGAATCCTTTTCATCATGTTATTATACGGAAGTGGAGGTGTGCAACATGGATGAACTTACAAAGCTGATCAAGACCGAGATCAAAAAGCAATTCCGCAGCGTACGTCAGTTTTCGATGTACATCGGCGTTCCGCAATCGACGATCGTAACCGCACTGCAAAAGGGAATCGGCGGAACTTCCTTTGAAACCATCATGCGCATCTGCGAAGTGCTCGACATCAAGCCCGTTGCAGGTGAGAATCCCGTTTTTATGGACGGCGAGAAGCGCGAACTTCTGGAACGCTATTCCCGTCTTGACGCGGAAGGCAAGCGTGCCGTTCGCGCCGTTACGGCGATCGAGCTTCTGCGCGTATCGGATCCCGAAGAATATTCAAACCTCGACAAAAAACTGAACGCGGCGGAATAACCGCACAGCCCGATGAAAAATCTGCTCTTCCGAGCGGTTTTTTCTTTTACTGCGCTTTTTGCACGCGATCCAGGAGCGCAAGGAACCGTTCCTTCACCGGCTCCGGCGAAACGATCCGCACCGCGCCGCCGAGCGCTGCGACCCAGCCGAAGAACTGCTCCGAGACCGCAACCTTTACAAACGCTTCGAAGCGCTCTCCGTTCGGATGGACGGATACGTCCGTGCCGAAGCGGTCGACGATCACGCCGATCAGGCGCGCTTCGCAATCCAGCACAACATTCGCTTCCTCGCCCGCGAACATCGAGAAATTGCGGCTCGTGTACGCGGACATATCGAGCGCGGCAAAGACGTCCTTTCCCTGCCGTTCCGTCTCCGCGATTGTGATGCGGTTCATCTTGTCGACGCGGTAATGCTTGATCCGCGCGTCCTCGGCATCGTAGGCGATCAGATAATAGAACTCGTCGTCCCAGACGAGCGCAAAGGGGCTAACCCGATAGCGCGCACCGCTTTTCCGCGGGACGCGTTTTTTGTTGAGATCGTACTGCCAGTAAACGAACGTGATCTCACGGTCCTCGGCGATCGCACCGTGGATCGCGTCGATGTTGTAGAACACGGATTCGTTCTCCGTTTTGCCCCGGTCGGACAGGTAGAGCTGGCGTTTCAGAAGTGCCGCTTCTCCGCGGCTCGAAAGCGCAGCGAGTTTTTTGATGAGCCGCGCGGTCTTTTTCGGAGACAGGAACTTCGCCGCCTGTACGCTGTCGACAAGCATTTTCAGTTCGGCGGACTCGAACATGCGCGAGGCGAGATAGTATCCCTTTCGTTTGCCGATCGTAAGCGATTCGATGTCCATCCCGTAATCGGAGAGCGTCAGCAGATCGTCCGTCACGCTCTTGCGCTCGGCTTCAATGCCGCGTTCTTTCAGCTTTCCGATGATGTCCTGCACGGTCAGCGGATGCTGCTCGTCTGTTTCCAGCAGCAGATCGCGGATCACCAGGATCTTGCATTTCTGATTTTCCCGTTTCATAAACTCCTCCGTTTCAAAACCGTTCCGTTTGTTCTTTCTGTCTGGACGCCGTTTTCGACCGCGGGCTCGCCGCAAACAAGCACGGTGTCGATGCCCTCGCAGCATTGCGCGGGATCGGCATAGGTCGCCCGTTCATGCACGCGTTCCGGATCAAATACGAGAAGATCCGCATCCGCGCCGACCGCAATGCGTCCCTTGCTTCTGAGCCCGTAGCGGTCTGCGGGCATGCGCGTCATCTTCCGTATCGCCGCGGGAAGCGAAAGCGTTTTCCGCTCCCGCACAAACCGCTCGAGAATATGCACGAACGTGCCGTACACGCGCGGGTGCGGGATGCCGTCCTTCGGGTACGTCGCGTCCGAGATCACATAGGAAAACGGCGCCCGATAGATCGCCGCGATATCGTCCTCCGACGTCAGCCGGTCGATCATCGTGACCGCGCAGCGGTTGCGGGACAAAAGCCCGGCGCAGAACCGCCACGGCTCCGCATCCCCCGCCGCCTCCGCGACCGTTTTGCCGATGTATATCCGATCCTCCGGGCACTTGACCGACGAGATCTCGATGTTCTCCCAGCCGATCAGCATCGCGTAGTTGTCGTAATCCGTGCCGGTCAGAAAGCGCTCCCTGAGAACGCGCTGCGCGTCCGGATCGATAAGACGCCTTGCGATCGCTTCCGTGCCGCCCGCAAGAAACTCCGGCGGCAGAACGTGAAGCAGCTGCGTGCTGCCCGCGGTGTACGGGTACGCGTCGCACTGTACGTCGAGCCCGTCCTCGCGCGCGCGGCGGATTTTTGCAAGCGCGTCATGAATAAGCGTTCCCCAGCGTTCGCGCCCGACCGCCTTGAGATGACTGATCTGCAAGGGTACGTTGAGCGCCTTTGCAAGCGTCAGCGCTTCGTCGATCGACGGCAAAAGATTCATGGATTCCGAGCGCATATGCACGGACAGCGTGAAATTCGAATGGCGGATCGGCTCAAGCGCGCGCACAAGCCCCGCCGTGTCGAAAAAACATTCCGGCGCATAGCCGAGCCCCAAAGAAACGCCGAGCGCGCCTTCGGACAGCGTGCGCTCCAGCAGCGCATGGATCGCGCGGTAGTCGCCGTCGGTCAAATCCTTTTTAAACCCCGCGACGGCGGCGCGGACCGTGCCGAGCCCGATGAGCATCCCTGCGTGGATCGGCAGCGGACGAGCGGAAAGCGCAGCGCTGTACGCCGCAAGACTTTCGACGGAGAGATCGTTGAGTTCGCCCGTGATCGGGTAGAGGTACGCCGCGACGTCCGCCTTGTGCGGACCGAACACCGGCGCGGCGGAAAGCCCGCAGTTTCCGTTGATAATTGTAGTAAGCCCCTGCCTTAGCTCCGCTTTTCCGAAGCCGTCCGAAAAGATCGCCGTGTCCGCGTGGCGGTGCGCGTCGACAAAGCCCGGCGCAACGACCCTGCCCGCCGCATCGATCACGTCCCCCGCATGCGCCGCGGAAAGATCGCCGATCGCCGCGATTCGTTTGCCGGACACACCGATATCGGCGCGGTACGGCGCTTCCCCGTTGCCGTCGACGATCTGTCCGTTTTGAATGATCCAATCAAAGTCCATATCCGTTCCTCTGCCGCTATTGTATCACCTTTCCGCCCGCGCTGCAATCCCATAAATGGGAAAACAAAAAGGGACCGGAGTCCCTTTCAAAAGAGTGGTTTTCAAGCAGGTGCACGTATTGACCCTCCCTTGTCAGGGAGGGTGGCTCGCGAAGCGAGACGGGAGAGTAGTTTCCCGACTACCCTTCAGTCGCCTACGGCGACAGCTCCCCTGACAAGGGGAGCTCGTTTATTCTCTGAAGCGATACGCTCACGCACCTCGTCGTCACAAGGTCCACATCCGTCGACCTAAAGCAAGCGTCGAATCTCGCTTATTCCGAACGATCTTTCCGAATCATCCGGTCGATGACGATCCTTGTTTTGATCGTATGCTCGGCAAACTTTTGAAACCCGATTTTCTGCAGCAAACGGCTGCTCGGTTCATTATCCGAAAAATGCCCGCAATGAATATAATCCGTTTCATGGATTTGAAACAGCTGCGGAATAAATGCGTTCAGGGTTTCCTCCATGTATCCCTGCCGCTGATACGGCGGGAACACGGCAAACGCCAAAGTCCGCCCCTTTCCCGACAGACCTTCCGCAATATCTGCGGGCAGTTCCGGATCCACTTCCAGCAGAAAGCCGATCATATCTCCCGTGTGCTGATCCACGATGGAATACGCCCCCGGCAATGTACGAAAACGCCGGAAGATCTTCGACGCGGTTGCCGCATCCATGTCTTCCGGAAGCCCGTATGCCGCTCGCAACGATCGGTCGGCTGTTCCGTTGATAAACGCAATTTCATCCGAATCCATCATCGGTCTGATCAACAGTCTTTCAGTTTTCATACTCTTTCTCCGCAGGCGTCTGTTTATTGTATCTTATCACGGGTTCGATCCGGATGCAATGAAAAACACAGTCATCCGAAAGATGACTGTGTTTTGAAAATCCTCTGTACAAACCGTCTCAAAAGCCCCTGTGGCATGCTTCTCACAAAAGCCCTCCCGTCACATCGCTTACACAAGGAAGGCATGATACGTTCATCACATTCTGTATCCGAGCGCTTCAGAAAGCGCGGCGGCGGTTTTGATGACTTCGGCGGTCGCGGCGCGGAACTCGTCCGAATCGACGCGGCGGAACATGCCGATGAGACCTACGCAATAGCGGATCGCGCCGGTGTGGTCCTTGATCGGCGCGGCGACGCCGCGGACGCCGATTTTGAACTCGCCGTTTTCGATCGCAAAGCCGGTTTTGCGAACCGTTTCGAGCTCAGCAAGAAGCGCGTCGGCGCTCGAAACCGAATGCGGTGTGAATTGCTGAAACTGCGCCTCGAAGATGCGGCGCACAGCCGCGTCGGAAAGCGCCGACAGCAGGACCTTGCCCTGCGCCGTACAGAACGCGGGCAGATGCGCGCCGGTCTCGGACACGATATGAAACGCGGAATCCGGCTCCGCATGCAGGAGCACCAGCGCTTCGCCGCGATCGAGCATGGACAGCGACGCGGATTCACCGGCAGCTTTTACGAGCTGTTCCATCGGCTCTTTTGCAAGCGTGATGATGTTGCGCGTGGAGCTCACCGCACTGCCGTATTCGAACAGACGCACGCCGAGCGTATAGCGTCCGCTGTCCGGCTCCTGTTCCACAAGACCGCAGCTTCGCATGGAGCTCAAAAGCCCGTAAACCGTACTTTTTGCCCATCCCGAGGATTGTGTCAGCTCGCCCAAAGAAAGCGGGCGCTTTGCCTCTGTGAGAAGGTCAAGGAGCGTACACGCCTTTGCGATTGCGCGGACCGGTTCGGTGCTCTTCTCCGTCATTCTTCCGCGTTCGGGTCGTACTGGAAGGTCTGCATCAGCTCGAGCTTGAAGAGGTTCATCTTATGCTTGCGGTCGATCAGCGCTTTCGTTTCGGGATCGTCGATCTCGCCGGTGCGGATGTAGCGGTCGAGCACGGCGTAGGTGAAGCCGAGGTTGTCCTCGTCCGTCTTGCCGCAGAGCCCGTCGCTCGGGACCTTGTGCACAAACATGTCGGGAAGTCCGAGATAGGTTCCCATCTCCTTGACCTCCTGAACCGTCAGCTTGCCGAGCGGGCACACGTCGCCCACGGAATCGCCGTAGCGCGTGGAGTAGCCGACCCAGTCCTCGCTGAGGTTACAGGTGTTGATGACTCTGCCGTTATACGACTGCGACACCGCATAGAGCGTGCTCATGCGGATGCGCGGCGCGAGGTTGATGTAGGATTGATTGGAAAGTTCCACGCCCGCCGCCTTTGCCGCGTTTACGACGCCGTCGTACGCGTCCTTGATGTTGACGACGTAGGAGCGGATGCCGAGATGCTTGACCAGCGCTTCGGATACGTTGATGTCGTACTGCTCGCCGTTCGGCATGAGAACGCCGATGACGCGGTCCGCGCCGAGCGCGCGAACGCACAGCGCTGCGGTGACCGAGCTGTCCTTGCCGCCGGAGATGCCGATCACGGCGTTGCAGCCGGGACCGTTTTCCAGAAACCAGTCGTTGAGCCATTTGACAAGATCGTCGGTGACCTTTGCTACGTTGAATGCCATGATGTACCTCCTTAAACCGTGCGCAGACGGATGTTCTTTTCGGCGAGAACGGTGAGAATGCGGTCGATATACGCCTGCACCTCCGCCTTCTGGAGCGTCTTGACCGGGGACACGAATGAGAGCCGGATCGTCATGCTCTTGACGTCCGCTTCGTAGATGTCGACGAGCGAGATGTTCTGCAGCGTTTCGTTGCGATCTGTAAAGAACGGACCCGTGACGTCCGCAAACGTGACGTCCTTATCGACGACGAAGCTGAGGTCGATGTCGATGCCCGGGAAGCGCGACGCCTCGCGGTACTTGAGATCGGCTTCCTTGATCTCCGCAAGCGCGTCCATATCGAGCTCGAGCGTGACGAGCGACGCCTTCTTGTCTATCTCCGCCGCAACCTCGGGATGCACGGTCGACATGGTACCGATCGTTTTGCCGTCGAGCACGATCGCCGCGGTGTTTGCGGGATGCTCCCACGCGTTGATCGGCTGTACGCGCTCGAACGTCGGACGGATCCTGCGCATGTCGAACAGGATCGACGCGATCATATCGCGCGCGGAGAGGAACACGGTGCGCTCCCTGTCGTGCGAGAGCAGGGCGACGCCGAGCGTTCTGCGCTCATTTGCCGTGCCGTCCGCCTTCTGTCCCTTGACCGTTCTGCCGATCTCGAACACGCCGAACGCCGGCGCATAGAAGCGATTCTCCTTCAGAACCGGCAGCAGCGTCTGCATCATCGCGGTGCGCAGGATCGTTGCGTCCGGATTCATGCCGTTCAAGAGATACACGTTTTCGGGCAGCGGGATCTTCAGATCGTTCAGCTTCTTTGCGTCGCACCAGAGGTACGTGTGGACCTCGTGCAGTCCGAAGGTTTTCACGAGCGCGTCCTTCATCGCCTTCTCGTCCGCTTTCACTTGCAGCGGCTGCACCGGACGCAGCGCGCTCATCGTGGTCTCGATCCTGAAATTGTCGTAGCCGTAGATGCGCGTGATCTCCTCGATGACGTCCGCGGGGATCGTCACGTCCTTGGTGGCGCGCCACGACGGGACCTTGACGTCGAAGACCGAGTTGCTTTCGGTGACACCGAAGCCGAGCCGCGTCAGCGTATCGTTGATCTGCGCGTCGGCGATGTCGATGCCGGTGTAGCGGTCGACGAATTTCTTGTCGAAGTGCAGCTCGATCTGCGGATAATGATACTGATAGCAGTCCGTATAGCGGCTGACCACTTTCGCTTCCGGGTCGATCACAAGCAGCAGCTTTAAGAATCTGCCCGCGGCGAGCGCGCAAAGCTCGGGATCGAGCGTCTTTTCATAGCGCATGCTCGCGTCTGTGCGAAGCCCAATGCGGCTCGAGGTCTTGCGGACCGACACCGCCGAGAACGTCGCGCATTCGAGCGTCACCGAATTCGTATCGGCGACGATCTCGCTGTTCAGACCGCCCATAACGCCTGCGACCGCAACGGGCTTTCCGTCGCTGGTGATCATCAGCGTTTCGGGGTCGATCTTGCGCTCCGTGCCGTCGAGCGTCTGGAACGCGAAGGTCTCCGGGAAGC